>JAYUYI010000237.1:0-4803 GCA_043752545.1 Thermoleptolyngbya sp. | reverse complement strand
CTTCTGGCCGTTTGCCAATCGCACTACGCGGTGCTGCTTCTCGAATGAAGGCATCAGAAAATCCTTCTGCTCTGGCGTTCAGCACAATTTGGCTATTCTGAAGCAGGAGCGGCCCTGCGCCCAAAATATTAGGATAGCGGTCGAACTCGTTGGGAATAGATGCCAGCTGATATTGGACGCTGCTGCCTAGCGGGACGGCGGGAGCTAGCGCGGCGTTGGCTCTGGCCACCAGCAGATAGCCATCGGCTGGGACAGCAAAACTGCCCTGACCCTGAGTGGCGGCGGTCTGCTGCCGCAGCACTCGGTTGTTTTGCACAGTCACAATCGTCTCGTTATCTAGGATGGGAGTGTAGGCCGCTCCCCAATCGGCGGTGTAGAGGCTAACCCCCGCTCCCACATAGCCGCTATTCATCGCCAGCAGTGGAAATTGCTGGCCGCTGCTGGTCGTCACCTGTCCCTGAAAGCCTAGCCGACCCATGATCACCTCTCCGGCAGGGTTCCAGGCGATCGCCCCTCGTCCCAAGATCGGGCCAGAAATCCAGCGGTTATCGCGACGAATCGCGCCCAAGGGCAGCACATTGTTGCGATTGAAAAAGCCGGCATTGATCGCAGCAACGGCCTGAGCGCGCTGCGCCATGGTGATCAGCGGCGACGTGCCCACGGCAGTAGCAGGATTGGTCTGAATCGGTTTAATCTGTAAACCTGCCTGCCGGGGATCAACGCTTAGCACCACCACCGGGAACTGACCTGCTGCCACAGACACATATTGCTGTCGCCACCGAATACCGGGTGCCCAAAGAATATCGCGTTCAATCATTGAGTCAGAACGTAAATCAATCACCAAGCGGTTGGAGTTGGGTAGGGTGGAAATCCGGGGGCGCAACCGTTGAGAAAGTGCCACGCGCAGGACGGTTTGGCTACCACTCGCTTCAACGCTGATGCTAGAAATGAGATTGCCCGGTAGGCCAGCGAAGCTCTGCACCACGGTCGGGTCGATGCTGCCATCAATCGTGATGCTAAAGGCTTGGGCATCTTCTTTCAGCTGCCAGGGAGCAGGCTGATCTAGGTCTAAGACGATGCGATCGCCCCAAATTTGCCGTCCTTGCCGCACCCCCAACACCCGCGCTGGCGCAGTGGCCACCTGTAGCACGCCCCCGTCCATTTGCAGCTTCCAGCCTAACGCGCGAGCCAAATCAGTCACGTCTAAAAACCGAGACTGGTTGGTGAGCCAGGTACCGAGCACTAGCGACTGCACCGCCGGATCAGAGAACCACTGCACGGGTTGCTGCCGCAGATCTTGGTTACTCAACAGGGTTACTCCCAACACCTGCGTCAAGGCGGCATCTTCAATCCCAATTCGCTGCTGCCGCGCGCTCCATGTCGCAGGTAACAGACGACCGTTTAGCATAATTTGATTGCCCTGCTGGGCTAGCACGGGCACGGGCGGCACTTGAGCCAGCGTTGGCTCCCAAGAAGCAGCCGTGGAGACAATGCCAGCCGCTCTAGTCTGTTCAGATTGGGCACTGCCCTGACTCAGCAACAGTAAGTACATGCCGGTGGCCACAAAAGAAACCACAAAAGCTGGATTGAGACTCATGACTAATTTTCTAAGTGTCACTCTAGTGTGAACTGACTGGTGAGCTGGATTGGATGAGTTGGGCTGACGATTAAGGTTGACCACTGTTGATAATTCATCCCACCATAAAGCAATATCAAGCGTCCCAAAGAACACCACTCTAGAAGATCACACCCGATTCGTGCACTCATTCTCAACCTTTCGCAATGCGCGAGTTTGATTTGCAACATCAAGAGACATAAGTCTTTGCATGAGCCGATAAAATCGCTGAGCCTTGAGATTTTGATGCTCGACCTGCAGATGTAGCGCCTGCAGGTTGAGCGTTCGGCACCGCTCCTCCAAAAAACCCAGCGTTTGGGTGCCAATCCGCCGCCCCCGGTACTCCGCCAGCATCAACAGCTCGTCTACAAAGTTTCAAACTGGATTTTTTGAGCATCAAACTGAGCATCAAACTGAGCATCAAGCACTGAGAAAGCACGCTGAATTCAAGGCTGAATCCAAAGCTAAATCCAAGGGTTGTAGCGCATTACGGTTGTGATCAAAATCACGTCACATTTAACTTTACGACACCAGGCAATCTCTGGAATAGCAACTCTCTAGTTTGAAGTCATCCCCGACAACATACCTCAATTTTTTAGTTTAAGTTTCCAGGAGACAAGCCTCTATGTATCTTCCTTCTCACCCATCTAGCGAAGAGTTCGAACCAGCGTCTACTGTTCAAGCCAAGGTTTTGGTTGGCAAGTATCGCGGCGCATCTGTTTCGTTTATCCTTATCTAAAGTAGCTAGGGTTCCTGATTCAGGATTAGCATTAAAATATCGCGGTATTTCCTATCTAAAACTCTGCTATTTTTCTTAACCCTAACATCCCATATGCTGGTTTAAAGAGTTGGTTTTTCGTACATTTTATGTATAGAAAATCAGCTCTTAATCATACTTTTAATTCATCTTTAAGATGTATAGCTAGTGATTACGCGGTATGCTCGTAGCATATGACCCATTGACAACAAAAAGACATGAAGTTCGGTCCCGGTGCTCTGGCGACATTTCTCTATTATTTCTCCAGCACGGCTGTTGTATTTACGCTGGTTTCAATGCGATCGCTAGACATTGGCTTATCGAGCGGATTACCTCAGCAGTTTGGCCTGCTGGGTGGCTTGGTCGGTGGCCTGATCGGCATGTATTTCAACCGAACGATCACGCTATCTGTCCCGATTAAAAGTGAAAAGGCGTTCTTTAAAAACCTAGATGCTGTACTGTTCCAAATGGGCTACCAGCAATCAGCTCAAGACGGCACCGTGCGAACCTATGAGCGCACAGGGTTAAGTAAGTTTTTGTCGGGTCGAGTCCATGTGCAGGTCGAAAACGATGAAGCGGCGATCGCCAGCCGTTCTATTCAAATTCAGGCGCTAAAAAAGCTATTGCCTTAGACTCAGGCACAGCTCTGTTTAATCCGTTGGGTCACAGCGAATTTCTACCAAAAAGCCATCTGGATCATAAAAGTAGATGCCGCGTCCAGTCGGTCGGCTCACGGGGCCATGGTCGATCGCAATTTGATTGGCGTGCAGCATTTCTACAGCCTGATCAAATCGGTCGGGGGCAATGTCGAAGGCTAGATGATTGGCTCGGGTAAATTGCTGCGCCGGGTCGGGATCGGGCGGCCTGAGAGCAGGTTCATAGAACAAATCAAGGATGGTGCCGTCGGGCATCACGAAATTTGCGACCTTGCCCGCTGCCACGAGTTCGATCAAGGTGGCGGGTACGCGATCGCCGCTGAGTTCGTGCAGTCCCAGGAGGGTGCCATAAAAGTGGCGCGACGCGGCCAGATTACTGACGTTTAGGGCAACGTGATGAACCCCGCGTAGGGTGTTGGGAGCAAGGGAGGTGGGAGGCATGGGTGAGTTTTGAGTTTTGAGGTTTGAAAAGGAGTGGCGGTTAGAGGGCGATCGCGATGCCGTCGGCTCTGGGTTCGGAGGCGGCAACTAGGGTGTCGCCGTGGCGGAGGATAATTTGGCCTTTGCCAAACAGGCTCACCTCTGGGCTAACGCGGATGGTGTGGTGGCGATCGCCCAGTTCACTGGCAACATGGCGCGGGACGGTATGTTCTAGCAGGACGGTGCTGCCGTCTAGGACGCGCCACCGGGGAGCATCTAGGGCGGATTGGGGGTTCATGCCGTAGTCGGTGAGATTGACGACGACTTGAACATGGCCTTGGGGCTGCATCGGTGCGCCCATGACACCAAAGGGGCCAAGGGGCTGGCCGTTGCGGGTGAGGAAGGCGGGAATGATCGTGTGGAATGGCCGCTTGCGGGGAGCCACCTGGTTGGGATGCCCTGGCTCTAGACTAAAGCCTGCGCCGCGATTGTGCAGGGCAATGCCGGTGTCGGGGATCAAAATGCCGCTGCCAAATCCTTCGTAGTTAGATTGGATGAACGACACCATCAGGTCTTGATCGGCGGCGACCAGAAACACGGTGCCGCCTTTGGGGATGCCGGGGGTGGCCATGGCGAGTGCATTAGAGCCGATCAGGGCGCGGCGATCGCCTGCATAGTCCTTATCCAGTAATTGCGCTGGTGTAACCTGCATGTGGCGAGGATCGGCAACATAGCGGTAGGCATCGGCAAAGGCCAGCTTCATCGCTTCAATTTGCAGATGAAAGCTTTCGGCTGAGTCGCGAGGATAGCGCCCCAAATCAAACCCTTCCAAAATGTTCAAGGCCATCAGGGCAGCGATCCCCTGGCCGTTGGGCGGAATTTCCCAAACGGTGAGGTCGCGGTAGGTGGTGCTAATCGGCGTCACCCACTCGGCTTGGTGCGCAGCCAGGTCGGCGGAGGTGAGCAGTCCGCCCGTGCTGGAGGCAAAGGCGGCAATTTTGGCGGCCAAATCCCCCTGATAGAAACTATTGCCGCCGCTCTGGGCGATCGCCCGCAATGTGTTGGCATGGGCAGCGCTACGCCAGATTTCGCCCGCTTGGGGAGCGCGATCGCCTGCAAAAAAAACCTGCTTGAAGGGGTCAAACATTGCCTCTGTTAACGGCAAAAATATCGGCTCCGCCCGCTTCCAGGCGCGGGCTGTTTCGGGCGACACCGGAAACCCCTGCTCTGCATAGCGAATTGCGGGTTCAAATAGCTGCTCAAACGGCAGTTTGCCCCACCGTTCTGATAAGCTCCACCAAGCAGACACGGCACCCGGTACCGTCACGGGCAGCCAGCTGCATAAGGGCACCTGA
>JAYUYI010000236.1:0-1812 GCA_043752545.1 Thermoleptolyngbya sp. | reverse complement strand
CAGTTCCCGCTGCCGTCATCAGCAACGCCTTGACAGAGCTAGTTCCCAGGTCAATTCCCAGCAGCATTGCAATCAGTACTACCAACGCTTAAAATTCGCCAGGAGTGTGAGCGTCTCGCTCACGCTCAAGACAACACAAACCGTACTTTTATTCAGCAATGCAAAAAAATAAGCACGGTAAAGCTCTCTCATCCTTCCTTCATCCTCCTCGTTTCACCAGTCTCCCGATCCTTCGTTCTAGCTTGCTCTGCGCCACGATCGCCCCTTGTTTAATCACGGTGCGGTCGGTAGGCGGAGCAGCGATCGCGTCTGAGACAGAGGCCGATCCGAGTAACACTAAATCTGCCGGATTTCCCACCGCTAAGCCGTGGTCATGGATGCCAATTGCCTTTGCTGCTCGGGTTGTGGCCATTTCTAAACAAAGCTGATGGCTGTCGCGAGTGCCCAGTTGCAGCAATTCGGCCAGCAGGGTACAAATACGCAGCATGTCGCCATCGCCAAAGGGGGTGAATAGATTCTGGATATTGTTGATGGCGATGCCTGTGTTCACGCCCAAGTCAGCCAGCGTATGAATTGGAGCAATGCCCCGACGCACGTTGTGACTATCTTTTCGCGCCATGATATAGACGTCCGAGGCAGGTAAGGCCAGGATGGAAATTCCTGCGGCTTGTAGGGCGGGAGCGATCGCCGCCAATTCATCGGGGGGTAAGGCCGCTAGCTTGGTCATGTGCCCCAGGCAGACGCGCCCTTGCCAGCCGCGCCGTTCGGTTTCGGCAATCACAAACGGCAGGGTGAGCGGCGCGTCGTCGTCCAAAAAGTCGAGGTGAAAGTCTACGTCGCAGTCAAATTCTTGGGCAATGTCGAAGACAATTTCGATATTGCGCTCTGGGTTGGGATCGACATAGGGTGCAGAGCCAATCACGTCGCCTCCCATGGCGATCGCCTGCCGCAATAAAGCTGCTTCGCCTTCAATATTGGTAATGCCATCTTGGGCAAACACTGCGAGCTGGAGCGTCATCCCCCACGCATATTCTTCGCGCAGCGGCAGTAGCGCTTCCATGGCGGTTAGCCCCACGGTTGGATCAACTTCGACATGGCTCCGCATCGCAGTTGTGCCCAAGGCGATCGCGTTTTCAATCACCCGCCGCGAGCGGGCTTGAATATCGTCAACCGTAAACGCTTCCTTCAGCCGCCGAGTTTCTTGCATGGCTTCCGCAAAGGTGCCCTCTACCGCCGGAGCGCGATCTAATAGTAGAGCCTTGTCTAAGTGCAGATGTGCATCCACTAGCCCCGGAATTAGCAGTCGCCCCGCCGCATCAATGATGGTTGGCGCAAAACTCGGAATAACGGGTGCAATAGCTGCAATTTGCCCGTTGGCGATCGCCACATCCCATAATCCGGTTTGACCCAGCAGTTGAGCGGTTGTAATTTTCAAGTCCATTTCAGGGTGCACCAGACTTTCCTCCCGTTTCAGTCATTTGATCTAAGGACTCAGACGTAATTAACCTGCACCATTTTTAGCACTGCCAAGAAATGCGGCACTGCCAAAAAATGGTGGGTTTTAGTTAACCCCTAATCCTAAGGTTGATCCAACCATGCAGCCTAGACTCTGCTCAAAAGGAATCGTGCAACGTTCAGCCTATCGTTATTTGTCAACGTTAGCTGTAATTTAGCGTGCTCTTTTAAGGGGCTCCGTTAGGGTGCTCACCCTGTTATTAACCTGGCAACTTTTGACATTGCCATTCCAAACCACCCTCATCCCCCAGCCCCTTCTCCCATGAAAGGAGAAGGGGAGCCGGATCGAAGTCCCTC
>JAYUYI010000235.1:0-1813 GCA_043752545.1 Thermoleptolyngbya sp. | reverse complement strand
ACTTAGAACATATTGAAGTAGAAGTATCGGCTCAGCAGCTAGCAGATATAGCCGCTTCTCCCGAAATGCGGCGGCTGCTAATTCGCCTGCGCAACTCTAGCGATTTGGCATAACCAGAGTTTAATAGGGGGCGGCAAGGCGCAGACCAGGCCAAGCTTTGTGATGACTCTTCCGGCTCTTGCACGGGTGTAGAGTCCCTCTGAATAATGTACCTATCTGCTGCAATTCATCCGCGAAGCGTTCCATTCAGTAAAAATTCTGACATCTTGGGGTTGACATTTTCATAGTTGGTTACGTATCCTAGTAAAGGTCTGACACCTACGCGCCCCCATCGTCTAGAGGCCTAGGACACCTCCCTTTCACGGAGGCGACGGGGATTCGAATTCCCCTGGGGGTATGTGTCAGATTCAGCTTTGAAACGTAGGTTAGAAAGACAGGAAGGCCGCTGCGATTATTGCAGCGGCCTTCCTGTCTTTGGAGCTTTTGTCATGAGATGGAGCATTTGCCGCTGCCTACATCCCCTCACGGTGCACAATTGCTTAATTGTAAACTTGTGCTAAGTTTTTCTTATGTCCTAAATTTTGAGTCGGCTATGGTCTCCTTCGTCTCCAAGCTAGTGTGCCAGGTGGCTGCGATCGCGATTTCAGCCTATCTCATAGTCTTTTTAATCCTGCCCGGTGCTCCTGCGCAGGCTCTAGGGGGTGAGCAGCCTAGCTTGAATCAACCTGCCCCAGCCTTTACCTTGCCGACGAATGTTGGAGATGGTGACATTTCTTTATCAGATTATCGGGGCCAGTGGGTTGTGGTGTACTTCTATCCCAAGGACTTCACATCGGGCTGCACCCTGGAAGCTCGTCGATTTCAGCAAGATCTGCCCAAGTACGCAGAGCGCCATGCGGCGATTGTAGGGATTAGCGTAGATGATGTGGATTCTCATGCAGAATTCTGTGATTCTGAAGGGTTAAAATTTCCGTTACTCGCTGATACAGATGGCGCAGTTAGCAAAGCCTATGGTTCCTGGTTGGGCATCATGTCTCTACGCCATACCTATCTTGTAGATCCAGATGGTGTCCTGCGCGAGCGGTTTTTGGGCGTCAGCCCAGCTGTGCATAGTGCAGAAGTATTAGCTCGTTTAGACGAATTGCAGCTCAAGCCGGAGGGCGTTTGATGAATTCGGATCTTGCGTGTTGGGTTCGGTTCAGCTGCGTTTCTAAAGCTGGCCAATTTTGCTGCTGAATGCTGTGGATCGTCTGCTCTAAGCTTTGGCGATAGAGTTCCAAACAGCGTAAAAGTTCGATTTGATTGTATTGAGCCATCATCATGCCAAGTTCAGGGTTGCCGCCACCCACTCGACTGGTATCGCGGAATCCAGAACTAGCGAGTTTTTTGGCCAGCTCAAGCACGGCTCGATCGGGTTCGGTGATGCAGGCCGTGAGCAAACTAGCGCTGAGCATCACGGGTAGATGAGAAATCCAGGCGACTGCCCGATCGTGATCGGCGGGCGGGCATTGATAGAGCTGGCCTTGCAGCGATCGCACCACCTCTGACACGGTGCTTAAGGCAAGGGGTGGAGTCGTGGCAATGGGAGTGAGGACATAGGGATTGCCGGCAAACAGCTGAGGCTGGGCGGCATCTAAGCCGCTCTCAGCGGTGCCTGCCATCGGATGTCCGCCGACAAAGTTGACCCAGCGGGGGGCGATCGCCGCCACGACCGGCTGCTTCACAGAGCCGACGTCTGTCACGATGGCGTCCGGGGATAGATGGGGTACAAGCTGGTTAAAGGTGGCCTCAATCGCTCCTAGAGGAGTGCATA
>JAYUYI010000234.1:0-11299 GCA_043752545.1 Thermoleptolyngbya sp. | reverse complement strand
CCGGACTTCAGTTGCCGTTGTCTTAAAAATAGTCTCAAGGTCGAGCGAGGCTCGAATTTTGGCCACAACGCTAAACAACAGTTGCTGCTGCTGAGCTTGAAATTTAATTTGTTCTACCAGTTCTGCCTGTTGCAGGGCAACCCCGAGCTGAGTCGCAATTTGCTGCACAAATTCAATTTCTGTAAGCTGCCACTGTCGAGCAGAGGCACATTGATGAATGCAGAGTAACCCCCAAAGCAGCCCGTCTCGCAACAGCGGAATCACCAGGTTAGCCCGAATTTGAAACCGCGACAGCACTTTAATATGGCAATCCTTCAGCCCCGCTTGGTGAATGTCGGCTACCGCTTGAAAGCGCCCCTGCTGATACTGAGCTGCATATTGCTCGCCAAAACAATGGTCGTGAACTCTACCCGCCATCGCCGAGGCAAACTCTGACGCCACATCTTCCGAGACAAACTCACCGTCGTTCCAATTAGAGCTAGGCTCAAAGCGAAACACCGCCACGCGATCGGCGTGCAGCAAGCGGCGCATTTCAGTGGCGGTGCTGTTAAAGATGGTATTGAGGTCAAGCGAGGCGCGGATTTTAGCAATCACGTAGGAGACTGCTTTTTGTTGCTCTACATTAGCCTCAACGGCTTTAGTATCAACTGCTTGAGCAGCCAAGCTCTGGGTTAGGGCGGCAAATTCTGCCTCGTCTCGGCAGCAGGCTCTCAGGTGGTCTAGCGGGCTGATATCCATGGGGAGTTAAGTATTGCTGAAAAAATGGCAATCAGAATAGATATAGATCGCCCTAAATCTGCTCCGGCTTAAAAAGTCAGAATTGGCTTGGTTGATGGAGGTGTGGATCGGGGTCGTGAACATTGCGCTCTCGCAACCCAGCTCAATCAAGCTAATTTCACATATGTATATAGTAAGAACATAGGTGCAGAATTTCCGAGACTAACCAAAAAACTTTCAAGGGTTTGATGGAGCATCCGGTAACTATTGGAACAACTGGCTTGAAGTCATAGTCTACCGGATCGACTACGCAAGCTTGAGTGATGCAACCAGATCGAATTCAACCAGATGATACCAGCGTCCAATGTCACCCATCACCTATAGTCCTGCCTACACACTGGTACCCACCTACGAATGTTTTAACCGCTGCACGTACTGTAACTTTCGGGCAGACCCTGGCACCGATCCCTGGATGACGCTAGAGCATGCCGCTAGCCTCCTCGCGCCGCTCCGCCATCAAGGGGTGATTGAAATTTTGATTCTAAGTGGAGAAGTGCATGCTCGCAGCGCTCAACGCCATGCTTGGTTTCAGCGGATATATGACCTATGTGAACTGGCGCTGAGTCTGGGTTTTTTGCCGCATACCAACGCAGGCCCGCTCAGCGTTGCGGAAATGGCTCAGCTCAAATTGGTGAATGTATCGATGGGGTTAATGCTAGAGCAGCTGACTCCGGCTTTGCTGGAAACCGTGCATCGCCATGCCCCTAGCAAAATTCCTGCTGTCCGGCTGCAACAGCTGGAATGGGCGGGCGAATTGCAGATCCCTTTTACCACTGGGCTGCTGTTGGGCATTGGCGAAACCGAAACCGATTGGGTAGACACATTGGCGGCGATCGCCCACATCCACAGTCGCTGGGGTCACATTCAAGAAGTCATTTTGCAACCTCACAGCCCTGGACAGCAGCAGGCGATCGCCTGCTCGCCGTTTGATCCAAAAAAATTAGCCGATGTAGTGGCGATCGCGCGGCGTCTCCTGCCCGCAGAGATTACCTTACAAATTCCTCCCAACCTGCTGCCCACAGCTCACGACCTGCTGGCCTGTATCGCTGCCGGAGCAAGCGATTTAGGCGGCATCGGCCCCAAAGATGAAGTCAATCCCGACTATCCCCATCCTCACGATGCCCAGCTAGCCGCCACCTTAACGCAGGCCAACTGGCATCTACAACCGCGCCTGCCGCTCTATCCTCAGTACGACCACTGGCTGCCCCCCGCCCTGCAACCGATTGTGAAAGATTGGCGCGATCGCCTAGCGCCGCTAGGGCAAGCAGAATTCATGTGAGCCTCAGGCTCCAAACTTCTCAGGCTCCAATCCTCTCAGGCTCCAATCCTCTCCCAGGCAAGACATCACCACACCTTGCCCACCCCACACTAACAAACAGCTGTGATAGATTCGTCAAGGTGGAGCAATTTTACGCTGCCTACTCTCATTTGCCTGCCTGCTCTCATTTCTATCGCTGTCTCCCTTCTTTTCCTATGCTCCATCCCTGGCACAGCCATCTGGGTTCCCAACGCGATTGGATCTGGCGTGGCTGGCAAACCCGCTATACCTACATTCGAGCGGCGGCTCCCATTGATCCAGACAGCACACCTGTCGTCTTTCTACATGGCTTTGGAGCCTCTCTGACGCAGTGGCGCTCCAATCTCATTCCGCTGAGCCAAACGCATACCGTCTATGCCCTCGACCTGTTGGGCTTTGGTGCTTCCGAGAAAGCCCCTACCGACTTCCGGGTTGGGCTATGGGTAGATCAAGTGCGTGACTTTTGCCGTGAATTGATTGGGCAGCCCGTAATTTTGGTCGGCCACTCCCTCGGCGCATTGGTAGCTCTAACCACGGCGGTGATAGATCCAGAACTGGTTGACGGCATGGTGTTGCTGACCTTGCCCGCATCTCGCCAAGAGTTGCTGCCGGGTTGGTCACAGTCGTGGGTTGGCAATATCGAATCGATCTTTGCCACACCGTTCTTAATTAGACCTCTACTGCGGGTAATTCGTCGTCCTGGCTTTTTGCGCGCTGTGCTCAAAACGGTCTACAGCAATCGTGAATATGTCACCGATGAGTTAATCTCCAGCTTTGCGATTCCTGCCTATGATCGAGGCGCTGCCAAGGTGCTTTGTCGATTGGTGCAGGCCAGAACGCAAAACGATTTCAGCCTCAACACGAAGACCTTACTCCAAGACCTAGATCTGCCCATTCTGTTGCTCTGGGGTGAGCAAGATCGAGTCATTCCGCTCACCTGGGGACGGCAGCTGCCGTTGATCAATCCTCAGCTTAAAATGGTAGAAATCCCCGATAGCGGCCACTGCCCGTATGATGAGTGTGCTGATCGGGTTAATCAAGAAATTCTTGCCTGGATCAGGCTGTGCATTGAACCGAAAGGCTCCTCCTGATATATCGCTCATCCTACTATGTCTCAGCAGCAGGACTGACCCTCTAATCCACTCGTCAATCTCAGACCACCCGCTCAGGTGAGACGGCTGGAGGAGTCTAGCCGATTAGGTTTTCTCGTATGGTTAAGTCATAGAGAACAGAGGCCAGTAGAGATGAAACTTTCCTATCGCGGTGTGAAATACCAAACTGAAATCCCCACAGTCGCTACATCAGCTGGGGATGTGATCGGTAAGTATCGTGGTGTTGAGTTACGGGAGCAAGTGCAGGCCGCACACTAATCGGCGATCGCAGCAAGCGCTGAACGTGACTGACATCAACCATTGAGATCTTGACAACGGATTTTCTCGATATCTGGTAAGGGGGCTTACCGGGTGTTTTTTTGGAGTTATTTTTTTAAAGGTCAAATCGCACCTAAGCGATCTGAAGCCCGCTGCCCGCCAAACCGCTCGGCAATGATGTCGTCATAGGTATCGGCAATGGTGACCACCGAAAGGATACAGCTTTGCAGTTCCATCAGATCCATATGTTCGCCGCCCAGCACCGTATGGGCAAACATGACTTGTCCCTCTGCTCCTAAGTGAAATACTCCAAACAGCATGCGTTGGTTTTCGTGCAGCAAGTACTGCATCAAGTCTGCATCAATTGAACTATTGAAGGTGACACAGCTGCACGCTTTCACAATCGCCAACTCTCGTTCATCCCACGGATGCACTTCCCAGGGCAATACCTCAACAGCCACTCTAGCCGAGCCATAGGTCAGCTCAAATCGGGGCGCGTCGGGGACTACCTGCAGCGATTTGTTGAACAAGGTAGCCTGAGCCAAATACTCTGCAACCTTTTGATAGGACAGTGATTGAACATCGCTGGCAAACGAGAGCACCATGAGCAGACGGGTAAGGAAATAACGGATAACGGTAGAGCAACAGTAGAGCTGCGATCGCCCTCTAGGAACCACTCCTGTCTTAGAGTAGCGCGATCGCCTCCCATTGCCCCCCATCAGGCTCTACCCAGTGCTCACGAAAAAGGCTCCTGCCAATCTCAGGAGCCTTTTTTGCGTCAATTCAAATAAATGTACAAAATTAGAACGGGATCGACGGGGCTCGAACCCGCAACTTCCGCCGTGACAGGGCGGTGCTCTAACCAATTGAACTACGATCCCAACAAAAGGCGCAATCTCTATAGTGCAGTAACTATTCTAATTTGTCAAATAAATTCTGTGCTCTTACAGCAATTCAACATCGTTCAACACCGTTCAATCCTGTTCAACCTAGCTCTGATGGCTGCTGGTGATGGCACAACAGGCGCGTGACTTCGCAGAATCCGTCTACTTCGGCGGCGGTGGTCACATAGGTTGGCTGGTCGGTCAGGCGATCGCGGTAGTGCAGCACATTGGCAACGCCGATTGAGTGGGGAAAGCGATCGCCATTAAACAAACTTTCGTCATTGGGGCTATCGCCAATCGTCAAAATTTGATCGGCAGTAATGCCGGGAAAGTGAGTTTGCAAGACGCCCAGTAGCGCCGCCGCTTTGTCTTGCTCCAACGGTTTGATGTGACACTGCACGGTGCTGTAGGTAAAGCCCCATCCTTCGGACAGGCAGCGATCGCCCATCGTTTGCAATGCTGCCAAGCTCAGCCCTGCCACGCTAAATGTCCAGTCCGTTAGCCGAAACCGATTGTCGGCAGCTTCTTGAATGTGGGGAAACTCTTGCTGTAGAACTGCAAACATCTGCGCTAGTTTGTGGCGATGCGTGGCAACTGACGCAATGGGCCCCAGCAGTTCGGGTTCCGCATCACCGGGATCATACAGGCCGCCATTTTCGGCGATCGCCCCTGCCACCGGCAAGTAGGCCACCACCCCATTCACCCAGCCCGCCGACCGTCCCGTCACAATCAGCACGGGTAGCCCGATTTCTGCCAACTCGTTGAGCGATCGCAGTAAATCGGCTGTAAATTTCCCCCCTCGCGTCAACGTGCCGTCCATGTCTGTGGCGATCAACCGAATGGACTGGAGAATGCTAGGCGATAGGGTGTGGAGAGGAGCAAAAGACATATGGCAAGAAAATAAGAAAGAAGAACGAGAAGAACGAGAGTCTCACCTTTATTCTCAGATGATCTTGGCTTTATTTGCGGCATTCTCCCTCCTGCCTGATTCCTAAACCTTTCTCCCCATAACGAAGTATCCTGATTGAGCAGATGGATTGCATTTTGGATTGCGTTTCAGGATAGGTATGGGCGAACTGACAGCAGATCAACGCAACTATTACTACTTGTTTGAGGGAGAGCGCGCGGGCATTCACAAGTCAATCTTGGCGGCTCTGTATGAGGTGCATCAAAGCCCCAACTTGACCGATACCGAAGTGGGGTTGGGCATGTCTCCGGCAAACCGGATTCCGTTTGACCAGTTGAGTACGTTTGCCCAACAGGTGCAGTTTGCGGCCAATGCGGTGCGTAGCGTCACCGATCGCCTCACCGCTCAGGGTTGGAAAAGTACCGATATTTGGGATGTGGACACCGGACGCTACAGCGATCGCTTCCTTAAAGTTGTGGCAGATGGGTATGTGCCGCCGCCTAACGATCCAACTGCCGCTCGCCTAGAACTAGCCGATATGCTGCGGCTTAAAAAAGCGTACCTGGCAGATTTAGAGATTGATTATAAAGCCGACGAGCTACCCAGCAACTTATCGTATTTAGATAAAGCATTGCTCAGTTTTATCGAGCGGCTGCCTAATTACTACGAAGGGCTAGACTATCAGCGCGAAGCATTGTTAGAAGCCGTCCGGATTTGGCGCAAGCTGGATACCCGGCAGGCCGCGATCGCCTCCTTCACTGCCAAAAATCCATCGGGAACCGCAGCCGATGATGAAGCGTACTTAGATGCGCCACTGCAAGATTTTACTCGGCGGCTGACGCTCAACTATTCGGGCTATCCTAACCAGCGAGAGGCGTTGTTGCGGTTAGTGCAACTGTGGCGACAGCTCGACTCCCGAGAAGCGGCGATCGCCTCATTAGCAACAAACACCTCTGCCGAAACTAATCTAGACATTGTTGACCCGGCACTGATTGCCTTTGTGCAGCGCCTGCCCCAGTTTTACCAGGGTAAAGGCGACCAGCGCAATGCCCTCACCGAAGCGTTTCGCCTCTGGCGTGGGCTAGATTCGCGCATTGCCGCTGTCAGTAGTTTAGGGGTTGATCCCCAGGCTCTAGGCAGCGCTGGTTCTGTGACGCTGGTGGATGCGGCTCGCCAAATGGATCGAGAGCTGATTGCCTTCATTAAGCGCATTCCTAGCTCCTATGAAGAAACCGCAGCCCAGCGCGAAGCCATGATTCGGCTGGTGCAGATGTGGCGGGGGGCGGGTGCTCGTGAACAGGCAATCCAGTCGCTGTTCGACGATCTGCGGCGCATGCAAAAATCAGGCCGAGGCAACCCTGACACGCCCCCGCCCCCAGAACCGCCTGCCCTGCCGCAGCGCCCCGATCGCTGGACTCCTGGTAATCTTCAACTGCATGCCGCAATTGTGACCAATGGCAACTTTACCTGGGCTGAAGCGACCCATGGCGGCACCCGGATGCCCCGCAACCAAGCTACTGTAGATAGTATGGTTCGGATCGCTCGCCTCGCCCAGCAGGCTCGCGATCGCCTAGGTCGCCCGTTTCGCGTCACCAGCTGGTATCGCCCCCCCGAAATCAATGAACGCGTAGGTGGAGCGTCTCGCAGCCGCCACATGGTTGGAGACGCAATCGACTTTTATTGCGATGGCCTCACCGGTAACCAGGTTTACTGGGCACTACACCCGTGGTGGCCCGGTGGACTGGGTCGCTACAAACGGTATCCCATGCTGGTTCACATTGATGCTCGTGGACGGCGATCGCGGTGGACGCATTAAACAGTTCTATCCCTAAATATGTTGATTGATGCAAGCGGGTCAGCGTTTATGTGATACTTCTAATGCGTTTTTATCAAGATTGTGTAAAATTTACAAGTCATCCTGCTGAGTCAATCCTGCAGAGGTAATGATAATGACGAGGCCATTGCTTAACTACAGTGATTAATTAACGCGATGTGCAGCTTTACCGTTGAAACCCTTGATTTCCGGTGGGGTGGGCATCTTGCCCGCCCAAGCTAGACGGGCGAGACGCCCATCCCACAAGACTTTAGATCAAGTTGCACATCGGGTTAATTACTTGTTTGAGATCAGTGGTAGTGCAATGTGCTGCGTCAGGGGGCATTCTGAAGGATAGACGCCAAACACTCTTTATTTAGGTTCCGCCTAGGTTCCGCCTACATGCCATGCCAGCCCAAATCTTGATCCACACTACGCTTGCCCAAACGCCGCCCCAGCCGAAGTCACCTCCAGCAGGGTCGCTTTGGATGTATGCGTCTGGAGGATTACTTCTACTATTGCTGGGATTAGGTGCCTACACCAAAATTACTTTTGACAAATTGGTTAAAGAAAAGCGCTTCGAAGAATATAAGAATCGGGAACTCCAAAAAAAGCTGAAGTTGGCGCTTCATACTATCAGTAAAATGGAGAAAAACCCCGATCTAATTCATTCGCGAGAGTTCAACTTAGACTACCTGCGCATGCGGATGGAAGAAGAAAAATTCCATTTTGCGCTAGTCAATCAGATGAAGATCAAGATTAAAGAAAAGATCAGCATTGCTCTGCGACCATCTCAGGCCGATCAAGGCACCTTGGGTATTGCCAGTAGCCCTCGCCAAGTGGATGAGGTGTTTGATGTAGAGTACGACTTAACCGAAACGCCTGGGGGCAAAAAGGGAGTGCTGTTTCGCGTGCAAATCAAATTGGCTAAGTTACCCGCTCAGCCTACCTCTGTTACCATCAACCAAATTATCCAATGCATGGAAACTTACATGAGCCAGAGTGCTGATGAAAGTTGGCAACCGACCATCCAAGGGCGAATTGCCTACATGCACTGGGATCAAAAGGCAAAACCCACACCATTGCTGGTGCTAGAGCAGTCAAACGAAGGCGTCAATGTCACCTTCCGCACCGCCCGGATGGCTGACAAGGTGTGATCGTGAAAACTGTGGGTGATGCGATCGCACCCCACCGCTCTACTCCCAGCATTTCTCTCGTTCCCAGGCTCTGCCTGGGAATGTCGTTTTTGAGACTCTGCTTCTAGCCGTTATCACCCACACTCCCCAGTCAAACCTACTCGCCAGACTCACCCTTTTTAAAGGTCAGAATATGCTGCTGAGGTAGCGTTTCTTGGGTTTTTTGCCAGGTTAATCCAAGAGCTTGCAGTTCTTGTTTGACCTGCTTTTGGGTCATTTTATGCAGTCCTTTAATCGGAATAAACGGATTTTCACCCCGATATTCCACTAACACCAGCCGCCCGCCCGGTTTCAACCCTGCAACGATATTTTCGATCATCTCTTTGGGAAATTCAAACTCGTGATAAGCATCCACTAAAAGTGCTAGGTCAACACTGTCAGCAGGCAGATGGGGATCAGTATCGCTGCCCAAAATGGGTTCAACGTTGGCGATCGCATCTTCCTGCTTGAAGAAGTTAAGAATCTCGATCATCTCAGGTTGAATATCGACCGCCAGCACTTTGCCTTGGGGCAACAAGCGACTGATGCGAAAGCTAAAATATCCGGTGCCGGAACCGATGTCAGCGACAACATCGGTGGGCTGTAGATTCAAGGCTTCTAGTAAGCGATCGGGCTGTTCTTCCAGATCTCGGCTGGGTCGCTCTAACCATGCTGCCCCCTGATGCCCCATGATCTGAGCAATTTCTCGACCCATATAAAATTTGCCAATCCCGTCGGGGTGATGGACGACTCGGTACTGGTATACCTGAGCATCAGCGGGGGCAAGCACTTGGGCGATCGCCTCCTCGCCCCCGCCGATCCAACCCGTTAACGTGACTAAGCCTGTCAGCACCAATGTGGCGAGCGGGTAGTACAAAAATCTGAAATGAACCGATTTGCGGCAAAAAAAATGTGGAGTAGCAGGTAACGGCATAGAGATAGCATAAGACGTGAGCATGGGGCGTAACTAAGATTAGTTCTAGGTTCATCTCTAAGGTAGAAGAACCCCAGAACAACCCCCATTACTGGTTGTAATCCACAGTTTGACGAATTAACGGATCTTCAAGCTTGGTTTACGGCATTTTTCACTTGACTTGTTCTAACGCACATAAATTAACGCGATGTGCAACTTGCTTGAAAGCATTGTGGGATGGGCATCTTGCCCGTCCAGATTGAGCAGGCATCTTGCCTGCTCCACGGAAGACCAAGCCTTTGCAGAATCAAGTTGCACATTGAGTTGATTACTAATCCCATCCGCCAGCGATCCTCTCTCCCCGTGGCCTCCACAGGTATGCTCTCAGATTTACTTTGCCTGCAGCGCTAAATGTAATCCCCTCACCTTCTAGCAGCGATCGCTGCAAATAGTCTGTGCCGTAGCGCAGCGGTGACTCCGACACTTCCCCTTTAGCGTTAATTACCCGATGCCAGGGCACGTCCGAGGTCATATCGACTCGATAAAGGGCGTAGCCAACCAGCCGTGCCTTGCCCGCTAAATTTGCCAGCACCGCTACTTGACCATAGGTAGCCACGCTGCCACAAGGAATCTGTCGCACCACATCGTAGATGACGTCGTAGGCGTTCATACCAAAGATCATAGAGAGGCCGTCTCTACTTTGCCATGGATTAATTTTGCAGGAATGGAGAATTTTAGAGTGATGGAGCCGGATTAACAATTTGTTTGAGAGCGTCCCCAAATGGCAAAAGTGCGCCTATGCTGAAAAGTATCCAAGCCCGTAAACCAATGGTTCAAAGGTTCCTTGGCTCAAACTCAATTGGGAGTGTTGGCAATGACAACAGATTTAGAAATGGCGCTTAAACATAGTGATTTGCTAGATCGGCTGGTGTTAGATCCAAAAACGGCTGAGTCGTTGGGACGAGTAGGGCAACTGTGGTTAGATCCAACTACACACCACGTTTTGGGGTTTGCCTGTAAAGGTGTTTTGGGACTGGGTCGCCACCGCTATACTTGGGCACAAATTGAGAGCATTGGCTCAGAAGGGATTATGGTGTCTGTGCCTGTGGCCGATGAACCTCGCAAGCCCAGCGCGGCTGAACCTGTGATTGAAGCGGAAGTGTGGACAGATACGGGCAATAAAGCCGGGATGTTGATTGATTACCGGATTCATCGAGCCACCGGAGCGGTGGTCGATTATTTATTTACGGCTGATGGTTGGGGTGGGCTAACGCATGGCATCTATGCTCTGCCGCCTAGTGCAATGGTCAGTATGACCAGTAAGCGGGTAGTGGCGCGGGCGACGGCCATTCAACAGGCCAACCTCTACACACCGGGCATTACCCAAAAGGTTTCACAGGCCAAAGACTTCATTCAAGACGACTACGCTCGCACTAGGCAAGACATTTCTGGGGTGGTGTTGGGGACGCAGGCGATCGCCAACCAGTTCAAAGAAAAGATTTCGGGTGTGGCGGGTCAAGTCCAGGGCAGCACCCAAAAACTGACCGAACAGGCCAAGGTAAAACTGTCGGACACTGCCAGCCAGGTGCAGCAGACAACTCAGCAGGCTAGCGGGCAGGCCAAGGAAAAACTCGGTCAGCTCCAGGAAACCACCCAAAAGATAGCCGGGCAGGCCAAGGAGAAAATTGCTGATGTTGCGGGTCAGGTGCAGCAGACAACCCAGAAGCTAACTAAGCCAGCGGTGAAGCCAGAACCACCGGATGAAGGCTCTGTATAGGCATCAGGCGTTAAGCTTGGATTGTAACGGCTCCTAGGGTGATAGTAGCGTGCCCCTGGTCGGTATTGTCGCCGAGGAAGAGGAAGTTGGGCAAGGTATAGGGGTTGAAGGGCAGTCTGGGCTGGCTGGTGGTGGGGTCAAAGTTGTAGTTGCGTAAGGCTCCGCTCAGAATTAGCGAATTATTCGCAAACAGCTGGT
This sequence comes from Thermoleptolyngbya sp., assembly GCA_043752545.1. Classification (GTDB taxonomy): domain Bacteria; phylum Cyanobacteriota; class Cyanobacteriia; order Elainellales; family Elainellaceae; genus CASBQJ01. The sequence goes on along the minus strand of JAYUYI010000234.1, from coordinate 188 downwards.
ACCCATTGTTTTTGATGGCGATCGCATAATTGACCAAACCGCTGAGGCTAAACCCAGGCGCAACGCTTTCAGCCGCGCCAAAACTGCTGGCTTGAGCAAAAATTTCGGTTCCCTTAAAGCCTAATTCGATTCCGGCTGTGTCGTTGCTAATCAGCATTAAGCTAAACCCTGCCCGGTTGGCAGCGCTA
>JAYUYI010000233.1:0-1815 GCA_043752545.1 Thermoleptolyngbya sp. | reverse complement strand
AGCCTTGAGACGATTGATTTCGACAACCGCAGCCGCACTGAGGTGAATCATGCTTAGCCCAGGGATTTACTGGAAATGGATGCGCTGATTTTACCGCGAAAAATGAATGCGTTGATTGATGTGGCTCGCTGATTTTAGTCAGCATAATAGTTCAGCTCATCATCCGCCAGCTGACTAAAAAGGAGCCTTGCTGCGTGCAACGCTCCTGGATTAAGCAAAGCTGAGCAAAACGGGTTGCTCTCCGCAAAAGAATTAAAGGGAATTAACAAAAAGAGTGTAGAGCGTTGTCTTCGCGCTCGTTCAGTGCCTTAACCTGCTTCCAAAATCAAGAGTTAAGCAGGCGTGGGTTAATTAGCCCGAGAATAGTCGTCCTGAAACCGGACGATATCATCTTCACCAAGATACTCGCCGTTTTGAACTTCAATCAGAATCAGTGGAATGACGCCAGGATTTTCTAGCCGATGCGAGGTGCAAGGGGGGACATACGTAGACTGATTGCTGAACAACAGCATTTCTTTTTCGCCACAAACTACCTTGGCCGTCCCTGATACAACAATCCAGTGTTCGCTGCGATGATGGTGCATTTGCAAACTGAGGCGATGCCCTGGCTTGACTTCAATCCGCTTGATTTTGTATCCTCGCGCCTCTTCCAAAATTGTAAAAGAACCCCAGGGACGGAGTTCAGTGGCCGCTACCCCTTTGGGTGCAGCGGGGGTGGGTAGTGCAGAAATTGTTGATTGAGTTGCTTCTTTGGTTGAGACCACAGTACCCTACTCCTTTGAAAAAATACTGCTAAAGCTACGATGCTAAACCCTGAGCCGAACCGAGCAAGATAGACTGGCCACAACAGCCGTGTGGCGCATCACAATCTCTCATTCTTGGAAGTAACCATAGCAAAGAGGACGGGGCATCCGTCATCCGTAGCAGGGTGAATTTGGTGAGACTACATCGATTCTTCAAGCAAATGGTCGCTACTTTATGGGAACTTCAAACTGTTCACGCTACTCCCTGCCCGAGCCTTTTGATTCTGAACGTGGATTTTGAAGTCTAAATCAATGCTGACAACTATGGGCTGACAGTCATGCGGATTTTGCTAGGAGCGGTGCCCCAATCCTACTCATTTTTTTTAGGGCTGACTAGGGCGATCGCGATCGCATCCACAACGCGCCCTACGGGAATGACTTCTAAGCCGACCCCTGGATAATTGGCCTGACTAGCGGGGACGATTGCCCGCTTAAATCCCAGCTTGGCGGCTTCTTTCAGCCGTAGGTCCATTTGGGAAACCGGACGCACCTGCCCGCCCAGCCCCACTTCCCCAATTAGCACCATGCCAGAATCGACAACGCGATCGCGGAAACTGGCTGCTACGGCGATCGCCACCCCCAGATCTGCGGCGGGTTCTGCTACATTTAACCCGCCTGATGATGCCACGTAGGCATCTAGCTTAGACAGTGGAATCCCGACCCGTTTTTCGAGTACCGCTAAGATTTGTAGCAGCCGATTATATTCAATCCCTGTTGCCGTGCGGCGAGGAGATGGATAGCTGGTGGGGCTAACGAGTGCCTGAAGTTCCACCACCAGTGGCCGAGTGCCTTCACAGGCCACAATGGTAGCTGTACCAGGGTTTTCCTCGTCTCGACTGCCCAAAAATAATTCTGAAGGATTTTGTACTTGCTCTAACCCCTGATCGACCATCTGAAAGACGCCCAGCTCGTTGGTGGCACCAAAGCGATTTTTGACCGACCGCAACAGCCGATGGGAGGCATAGCGATCGCCCTCAAAGTAAAGCACCGTATCCACCATGTGCTCCAGCAC
>JAYUYI010000232.1:0-4814 GCA_043752545.1 Thermoleptolyngbya sp. | reverse complement strand
CCCCACGGTAGCTGACGGCATCGACCGCATAGGCAAGATCACCATCGCCGCTGACCAACACGGCGGTGTCATAAGACCCCACCAAGGCCATCATATCTACAGCAATTTCGACATCTAGGTTGGCTTTTTTGGAGCCGTCGGGCAATTGCACCAAATCCTTCGAAATCACGCGATAGCCATTGCGCCGCATCCACAGCAAAAACCCTTGCTGCTTTTCATTGGCTCGATCTACTCCGGTGTAGAAAAACGAGCGCAGCAGCCGAGAACCAGAGGTCAACCGACAGAGCAACTTGGTATAGTCGATTTCTATCCCCAGCTGCAACGCCGCATAGAACAAGTTGGATCCATCAATAAAAATGGCGACACGACCCCGATTTTCTAGTACCTGTTCGGGTGTAAACAGGGCATCATTATCCATTTGGTTAAACATTTTTATCCTTTAGTTATTTGAAGTTGATCTGTAAAGAGGGGGCTAATGGTAGATGGGGCAAGCTGCGATTCAGGAAGGGGGTTCTAGGCGCTGAAAAATAGGCTGGGGATCGTTCAGCCGTTGGTCGGCGGGCAGCACACCCCAGCTGGCATGCTGCGAGAACGATGCGACCATCCCGATGTCAGGATGGTTAAAATCCACCTCAAAGCCCAGCTGATGGTAAATTTGATTGCTGAGGTTCGGGATCACAGGTGACAGGAGGTAGGCCGCTAGCCGCACTGTTTCTAGTACGGTGTAAAGGATCTGATCAACGGCGGCCTGATTGCCTTGTTTATACTGTTTCCAGGGCGCTTGCTCATCAATATATTTGTTGCTAGCACGCACAACGCCAAGGACGGCTTCACAAGCTTGACTAAACGCCAGCAATTCATAGGCTTGAGCCACTCGGTGGCCCAAGTCAATACCCTTAGACTTGAGCACGTCATCGATCGCAATAGCATCCTCCAGTAAGGTGGGAACGCGGCGATCGCAATACTTGTCTGCCATCTTCAGCGTTCGGTTGAGCAAGTTGCCCAAGTCGTTGGCCAGGTCAGCATTCAAAATATTGACAAAGCGGGTTTCATTGAAGTCGCCATCGCGCCCAAACTCAATTTCTTTTAAGAAATAATAGCGAATTGCATCGGACTGATAGCGTTGCACTAAGTCAAACGGATCAATCACATTGCCCAAGCTTTTGCCCATCTTTTGCCCATCTTTGGTCAAAAACCCGTGGCCAAATACTCGTCCTGGTAAGGGCATTTCTGCCGACATTAGCATGGCTGGCCAATACACGGCATGAAACCGCAGAATATCTTTGCCAATGAGGTGAAGGCTAGCAGGCCACCAGGCTGCCAGTGCGTTTTCTAACGTGGGTTCTTGGTCTGGCTCTAGAGCTGCCGTTACATAGTTGAGTAGGGCATCGAACCAGACATAGATCGTGTGACTGGGGTTCACCGGAAGCGGGATGCCCCACTCCAAGTTGACGCGAGAAATGGAGAAATCTTGCAGCCCCTGGCTGACGAAACTCAGGACTTCGTTGCGGCGACCCTCAGGCTGAATAAAATTGGGCTGGTCTTGATAGAGCTGCTCCAGCTGGGTCTGATACTTAGACAACCGAAAAAAATAATTTTGCTCGTCGCGCCATTCGACTGCTTTGTTGGGGTGCAGGGAGCAGCGCTTTTCGGGCAGCAGTTCCCGCTCTTCTTTAAATTCTTCACAGGAGACGCAGTACCAGCCCTGCTGCTGCCCCATGTAGATGTCGCCGCGATCCCAGACGCGCTGAAAAAATTCGCGCACGATTGCTTCATGGCGAGGGGAGGTGGTGCGGATAAAGCGATCGGTCTGAATATTGAGCTTGTGCCACAGAGACTGAAACCCAGCGGCAATCTCGTCGCAATGGGCTTGGGGCGATCGCCCTAGACTTTCGGCTGTCCGCTGAATTTTTTGCCCATGCTCATCTGTGCCTGTCACCATGAGGACAGGGCGATTGTGTAGTCGATAAAACCGCGCAATTACGTCAGCAGCAATAGTGGTGTAGGCACTACCAATATGAGGTAAGTCATTGACATAGTAGATTGGCGTTGTAACTACAAAAGTATTTTTTTCTTTAACGAAAGAGGTCATAAATGTTTAATTAAAATCCCTCAAGATTATCCCAAACTATCCGTTTGGGTAAACGGGGCAAAACCAAAAGCTTCGCTTAATATTATCAATCTAACCGCTGAATGGAGATAGCAGGAAATAAAACCTGATTTGTTACAGAATTGGCGCTTAACTCTATCTTCTGTGAGCAAGTTGTAAACTTTTTTATTTCTTTAAAGGTTTATACCCATTCTTTGTGAAGCTGCATAGAGCAAGGGGCGTAAGCTCCTAGCCTGACGGAGCCAATCCTGTGCAGCTTCATATCAAATCGGCATTAGCCATGCTTTCCATCCTAACTGCTTTACTAGTTTCTATCTCGGTAGACCACGCAGGTAACTCTTATCCTCACCATCAGCCCTGCTTATAGTCTGTTTACTAAACCAGTTTTAGCGATCGCATATTGTTATTTTGTATGAAGACAAATGCAGTTCGGATGCTCGACAAGTTAGAGATTCCCTACGAGTTGCGCGATTATGCGGTTGATCCCGATGACCTAGCGGCTGAGTCGGTAGCGGCCAAGATTGGGTTAGATCCAGAGCGGGTATTTAAAACGCTGGTGGCTCGCGGCGATCGCACAGGTATTGTGCTGGCGGTGATCCCCGGCAATACGCAGCTCGATTTAAAAGCGTTAGCCCAACTGTCGGGCAATCGTAAGGTTGAAACTGTGCCGCTAAAAGATGTGCAGCCGCTAACGGGCTACATTCGCGGTGGGGTGACTGCCCTAGCGGGCAAAAAAGACTATCCCGTCTACATCGATGAGATCATGCAAGTTTTTGACCGCGTTTCCATTTCTGCTGGGGTGCGCGGCACGCAGATTTTGCTAGCCCCCGACGACTATGGCCGAGCGGTCAATGGCATGTGGGGGGCGATCGCCCAAGATAAACCCTAGTGCTTTGTCAACACTCGGATGGAGATCGCCAAATTATCCGGGTCATGAATCCGCCCGAGACGCGATGAATCGCCCAAGACGCGATGAATCGCGTCTAATCATGGTGCGCGTCGATTCTCTACCGCAGCAGCCACCAGTTAGCAGCGCGATCGCCATGCCCAGAGGATTCACCGGGCGATCGCGATCGCCAGTCAAGAGCATGGGGTTTTTATAAAGGCGAACAGCAGCAGCGGTGTAGCTGTGGCCGCAATAGATCGAATGCATGAGGTGTCTCCTGCCTCATGCATTGCTTAAGTCTGCCCTCACCCTAAATCCCTCTCCCAAGTGGGGAGAGGGACTTTGAACTGGTTCGGTTCCCCTTCTCCCTCCTTGGGAGAAGGGGCTAGGGGATGTAGCTTGCTTCCCGCAGGGTGGGCTGTTCATAGCCTGAGTAGTTACTAAAGAAGAGCTGATTGGAAAACCTCAGATACATCCCATAGGTGGCAAGACTGAGCCTGCATTAATTCGATTCAACCCAGCCAGATTTAAAAGAGCGCTATCATAGCGAACCACCTGGCGGCTAATTTTGCGGCCTCGCCGAATGGATAACGTTCCACTGGAGCCAAAACTGGCAAACGATTCGCCTGCACTCAGCACTGAAGCACCTTGAAGGGTTTGGACAGCAATGCCACTAATGGTGTTGCCGTTGACCTGGCCTTGGACACAAATCGCTTCTCCATCTACATAGGAAAAAATTCCGCTCACATTATTTCCCTGTTTATGGAAGCGGAACACGGTGCCGCCATTGGCTAGGAGTGTGTCATTGGAAACGATGCTCTGATTGCTAGTGCCACTCCAATAGCGATAATTGCCGTCTGCTAGAGATTGGATGGTCGTTGTTGGTGGATTGACGGGTGCTAAAACCTCTGCTCGGGTAATCAGCATGACTGTTTCACTTTGCCCGCAGTCGGGATTCCCCTGACAAGCTTCTGCCAGAATGTTGCCCGATTCGTAGGTGAGTCGTACCCGTTTGCCGACTAGCGGTTGTTCACAAATTTCGAAGTTGGCATATTCAGTTGAGGTTTGGCCACTGTCGTCTGTTAGTTCTACATAACAGGCTCGATCACCAGCGGTGAGGCGTTGAATTGTGGCGATCGCGGGTTGGCTGGCGGTGGCGGTGGAACCCAATGCTTTAACCAGCAGGATGCTGCCAATAACGGTTGCAGAGATCCACTGACGTTTTGAGAATAATTTCATGATGTAAATTCTACTGATTTTAAGAGGATTTAATAGATAGCACCTTCACAAATCAACTGCTTCAGTTACCTAGGCAGTTGACCGTAGTCTAACTGATGGATGACTAGACCACACTATACTCGCAAGCTCAGACGACTGAAGGCAGCAGGGTAGACCCTAATATCATGCTTTGAGTAGCGATCGATTTCCTCTTAGGAATGAGAATTAAATAAGATCGGCTTTTGTAGGATGTGTTAGGCGGTAGCCGTAACGCATCACAACCCTCAAAGTCGATGCGTTACGCTGCGCTAACACATCCTACGTAAGAATTCGGTTTTATTAAATCCACGATCCTTAGGCTTGGGGCGATCGCGTTTCTCTTAAGTTTGTAAGAGATGGAGACTAAGCTTCCTTGGAAGAAGTGAAAGAGCAGGGGGGTAAGCGTTCTTCTAGTTGTCTAACCCAAGCCATTACGGTCGTGGGATGCACTTCTGTGACGCGCCCCATGCCTCGCAATCTCATTCCACTCAATCCACCGCACCATTATGCAATGCCGAAAAAGTGAGATGTGGCTGGTGGGGGCGATCGCCCCTACACCCC
>JAYUYI010000231.1:0-4816 GCA_043752545.1 Thermoleptolyngbya sp. | reverse complement strand
TGCCGCGTTCATCTTTGGCGACAATCGACCAGAGTTCATCTTTGTCTTCGTCTAACAAAAAAATAGTCGTGCGGTCGGCATTCAGCAGCTCCCCTGTTTTTAGGGCAATAGAGCGCAGCATTTCATCTAAGATGGCGTCAAACCCCTGAGAATCCAGCACGTTGTCGAGCATGGACAAGGTTTGGTTGACCACCTGAAGCTTCTTCTCAACATCCGTGACAATTTGCTTAAACGTATGTTGAGTCAGAGGTGCCAAAAATTCTGAAAAAGAGCCTCTAGTGGGGGTGAGGGCACTGCCAGGATCGGCGGCTAGAGGAGGAACTGGCAATGATGCGATCGCCTCCCGTTGATCGACTGATACGTTATCCACTGCAACCACCACGAAACTAGGCTCTAAGCCGATAGAGCTATTCAGCACCGACCCGTCCACAGATATGACTTCAACCTGGACGCTAGTCACAGGAGCCTCCAACTCTGTGGGGGCAACATTAGGGGACGAGTTCCGAGGGGGAAGATGCGAAGAAGGGGCTGTCATGGCACTCTGAATAGCAGGAAAGACGCGTCCAACTTTAGTTTAAACTTACCCAAACCCCAAGCCGGATTTACTTAGATCCTAAAAGTATTTAGATCCTAAAAACAAAGTATTTAGATCCAAAGTATTTAGATCCTAAAAACCCTGCTAGAGTTTTCCAAATCATGGTCTTACCCGACTTTTAGCAGATTCATCAAGAGCACACTCACTGATTACGACTGTATCTATCTGCTACCTAGACCGCAAGCCAAAAGCGGGAATTTAAATCTGTTGTTAAATATAAAACAAGATAAAACCGGGGCTTTTAGGCTCAAACCGCGCCCCAAAGCGTTAATCCTCTGATTCTCTGGATCTAACACGAGTAGACCACGAATAGAGCATCCTCTGCTGGCGATCGAGCCAATCGACCTGTTTGCCCGTCGAGATCAAAGGTTTAGTGCCGAAAATGACTAGTCTGGGCTGAACCTGCACCCTATGCTGTGGAGAGGATTGAAGTGGGGCTGTGTGCTTCAAAGGGCTGTAATTCAGGGGGGATAATGACGCTGACGCTTGACCCAGAGGTGTGTTACCGAGCCCTACAAATTAAAGATACTCGGTTTGATGGGCAGTTTTTTGTGGCGGTGTACACGACGGGGATTTTTTGTCGTCTGATTTGTCCGGCAAACACGCCTCAACGCCAAAATTGTACCTTTTTTCCGAATGCAGCGGCGGCTCAAGGGGCAGGGTTTCGCCCTTGTTTGCGGTGTCGGCCTGAGTTGGCTCCGCACCTGTTGGCGCATCTAGGAAGAGCAGGTGAGTCTAGCCAGCTATCGGCGGGCGATCGCCCTAGACGGGCAGCAGGGGATCGTCAAGGTGCATCCTGTCCCTGGAGGGCAATATCTCCAGGCGAAAATCTGGTTTCCGCAGGTGGCAAGGCTAGGGCAAATTGTGGAGCGACTGCGGCAGCTATTTGATCTAACTGCACCGATAGCCGCGATTGCGGAGCAGTTGCAGCACGATGCCCTGCTTCAGCCGCTGGTCACCCGCCATCCGGGACTGCGGGTTCCGGGTGCCTGGCAAGAACAAGATACTTAAACGGACAAAAGCAGGACAAACTGAGATGACCGATCTAGCCATTGACCGGGTTGATTTTGAACTAGGGCAGATTCTATTAGTGGCAGACGGCGAAGCGCTGTGTGCGCTAGACTTTGCCGACTACGAGTCGCGGATGCTGACGCTATTGAACAAGCGTTATTCTGCTGTGCGGCTACTAGAAACCTCTAACCCCAACGGGTTTAGCGATCGCCTCCGTTCCTACCTAGCAGGAGCACTCGACAGCCTCGACGCCATTCCCGTGTCCACTGGCGGCACCCCCTTTCAACAGCAGGTCTGGCTGGCGCTGCGCTCAATTCCAGCGGGCACGGTGACCACCTACGGCAAACTGGCTGATTATTTGGGCAATCCCAAGGCGGTGCGGGCAGTGGGCATGGCCAATTCCCAAAACCCAGTGGCGATCGCCCTGCCCTGTCATCGAGTAATCGGCGCAAACCAACGGCTGACGGGCTACGCTGGCGGGCTAGAGCGCAAACGCTGGCTGCTGCGACACGAAGGGGTGGCGGTGGAGGGGTCAATCTTAAACCAGTTTTGAGTTTTGAGTGATCGCCTAATTCAAAACTCAAAACTCCCTCCCTCCTACAGCTTCACTTGGCCGCTGGTGGCTAGCACCCGGGCACTGACGCCAAACACCCGCAGCAGCCCTTCCGAGTCGGCGTGGTTGTAGTCGCCAATCCCTTCCATGGAGGCATTTTCTTCGGAATAGAGGATATGGGGCACGTCGGTGGCGGCGACGAATAAAATGTTGCCTTTGTAGAGCGATACCTTAATGGTGCCCGTCGCCAGCTCTGCGGTGCGTTCGATCGCCTGAAGCGCCATTTGGGTAGCCACGTCAAACCAGTAGCCCTGGTAGATTTGCTTGGCGACCAAGAGCGACAGCTGGTCAAAAAATTCACGGGCGCGGCGATCGAGAATCAGTTGCAGCAGATAGGCGTAGCAGGTGCCGATCACTTCTACGCCAGGGCTTTCGTAAATGCCGCGCGACTTGATCCCAACGAAGCGGTTTTCGACTAGGTGGGTGCCGATCCCAATGCCGTGAACTCCGGCGATCGCATTGGCTTTCAAGAAAGCGTCCACCGCTCCAACCGTCTCGCCATTAATGACCACTGGCCGACCTTTTTCAAACCGGATTGTGAACTCTTCGGTGGTGTCGGGGGCAGCTTGAGGATAGCAGCCCATGATTGGGGTCACGAACTGCGCCGGGGTCGTCAGCGACTCCAGCATGCCCGATTCGTGGGTCAGCCCCAGCAGGTTGGAGTCGGTGGAATAGGGTTTGTCTTTGGTGGCCGTGACCGCCAAGCCGCTGTCCTGGCAAAAGTCGATCATTTCGCTGCGGCCAGGGAAGCGCGCCAGAAAACTCTCGTCGCGCCAGGGAGCATAGACCTCAAAGTCGGGCGCTAGCATGTTGGTGATTAGCTGGAAGCGTACCTGATCGTTGCCGCGTCCGGTGGCACCGTGGCTAAAAATGCTCAGCCCCCGCTGTTTCATCGCCAAAATCATCGCTTTGGTGAGGGCACAGCGGGCAATTCCAGTGGTGTTCCAATAGCGCCCTTCGTAGCACGCCTGCGACTGGATCACCTTGATCCCGTCTTCGGCGATCGCATCGCGCACAGGCAGCAGCACAAAATCCACCGCGCCCGCTTGCAGCATCCGCTGCCTCACCGCCTCCATGTCTTCCTCGTCGGGTTGGCCTAGGTCGGCAGTGAAGCAGACCACCTTCACGCCCTGGTTAGTCAGCCAGCGGGTAATCGTGCAGCTGTCTAACCCGCCCGATCCGGCAAAGGCGATGGTTTTCCCGTTTAAATCTTGGACTTTCATGGTGGCTTCCTTACCTGAACGGCGCGATCGCTAATCTTCGCGCCATGCTGACACAACAGAGAGCATTATCTCCCGTATCTCTATAAAATCTGTCGGAAACAGTACAGATTTTGCAACCCAGTTGAGCAGGGTAAAAAAATGGGATCACGGGTCCAGGTTTAAGGTCTCAGCGTTGAGTTAATCGGTCAACTCCAAAACTCAAAACTCAAAACTCAAAACTGCCTTAACTCACACCTCTAAGCCGCTGATACCAACGCCTGCTGCGACAGCACCGCTTGATAAAACCCTTGCAGCTGATGGGTGGCCGCCGCCCAGCCCCAGCGTTCGGCTTCGGCGCGGGCATTGTGGCGCAGGGTAGCGCGTTCGCTGGCGCTGGCCAGCAGGCGCTGAGTGGCGGCGATCGCCCCATCCTCATCGAACGGGTCAAACAAGTAGCCGTTAACGCCATCGGTCACAATATCGGGGATGCCGCCCGCATTAGCCGCAATCACCGGACAACCTGCCGCCATCGCTTCCAGCAAGACCAGTCCCAGCGTTTCGGTGCGAGACGGGAACACAAAGGCATCAGCAGAGGCAAAGGCAGCTCCCAAGGTTTTGCCCGTCATATACCCAGCAAATAAAGTCGGAGTGTCGGCAAAAATTCGCTCTAGGTCGGCACGATAAGGACCATCACCCACCAGCGCCAGCCGTGCCCCCGGAATTGCCTCCAGGACAGGCTTAATCCGGTCGATTTCTTTCTCCGCCGACAGCCGCCCCACATACAGCAGCAGCGGCGCTTCAGGATGGCCTTGGGTCAGGTGCGATCGCATCTCAGCACTCGCCAAACTCGGGTCAAATGATTCTGTATCAACTCCCTTCTGCCACACCTTGACCCGCTCCACCCCGTGCTCCGTCAGCGCATCTTGCATCGCGCTTGACGTCACCAGATTGACCACCGCCTGGTTGTGCATCGCCTTCAGCAATTCCCACAGCAGCCCTTCCAACATACCCAAGCCGTAGTGTTCTAGGTACTTAGGTAAATGCGTATGGTATGAGGCCACCAACGGGATCCCTAGCGACTTGGCATAATATAGCCCCCCCACTCCTAGCACCGCCGGATTCACAATATGAATTAAATCGGGCTGAAATAGCTCTAGCTCTTGGCGAATTGAAGGCCGAGGCAGCGCCAGCTTCAGCTCGGGGTATAGCGGCAGCGGAAACCCCGGAATGCCGTTAATTTTTGCCCCCTTATATTCCGTCAATCCCCCTTCTGGTGAAAACACCAAGACCTGGTGCCCCAATCGATGCAGATGGTCAACCGTATGGCTGAGGCGCGTCACAATGCCATCAACCTTAGGTAAAAACGTTTCGGTAAAGAGGGCAATACGCATAAGC
>JAYUYI010000230.1:0-1821 GCA_043752545.1 Thermoleptolyngbya sp. | reverse complement strand
GGCTTAAAGCCTTCGGCATACATGAAAAGGGTGAGGGCAAGTGGTAACGATACAACGCGGGTTTCCAGCTCTTTCACAAAAACTGTCCGGAGTATTGTAATTAAGAAAATCTGGTGAAGCCCGGGACAAGTTCTCTGCAGTCATAACAGCATGCCCAACAACAGGGGTTAGTGAATGTGCGCTTTACTACGTTAAGTAGGAGAGACACCCTACAGATTGAAGCGCTTAGGAATCAGAGTTAAGATAAGTTCCGAATTTTAAAGTTCCGAGTTTTAAGTTAGGGAACTAGACCTGAAACCTCACCTATCTCTTAGTAGGCGGTTGAGCTAGCAGGCGGTTGAGCAGGAATGATTGTGGACGTTCAGAAGCCAGGGGCTGCGAAGCAGGGTTCTGGTCAATCATACTGGATTGATATCCCCACAGCTTGTAGCAACCCTGCTTGCTGATTCAACATCTGGGTCAGGCTGGCCTCGTCCGGATGATCCCACCCGAGCAGGTGTAGCAGCCCATGAGCCGCCAGCCACGCTAGCTCTTGAGTTAGGGTATGGCCTCGCTCTTGAGCCTGTCGCTGAGCAGTTTCTACCGAAATTACCAAATCTCCCAGATATGTTGGCAGTTCGGCGATCGCTACTGGGGGCAAGGGCTGCTCTGATTCTAAGGCGGCAAAAGCCAGCACATCGGTTGGCTGGTCTTTGTGGCGATACTGAGCATTTAACTGCTGGATCTCGGCATCATCACTGAGGCGCAGGCTCAGCTCGTAGTGTGGAATTACTGAAAGGGTGGGCTGTAGTTGCTCTAGCCAAACCTGGAACCATTTCTCCCAGGTCTCCAGCGCAATGGGCGAGGGTGACGGGTTTCGATTAGTCAGATTCTCACCGTTGGCCTCACTGTTGGCCTGTGACAGGTCTGCCACATCGCCTGCTGCAAAAAAATAATCTTGAAGGGTAATCTCAACTTGAATTGTCTGCACTTGGGGCATGATCCCACCTCATTGAGCGAATCATTTTGAGCGAATTTCAGTTTGAGCGAATTATTGAACAACGCGAATCATTGAACAATTACTGAGCCAGTCCAGCCGATTTAAACTTAACCAGTTAAATCAATAGTTCGGACACTTTTGAGCAGGCTTGCCCCCATCCCCCAACCCCTTCTCCCAAAAAGGGAGAAGGGGAGCCGGATTGAAGTCCCTCTCCCCGCTTGGCAGAGGGCTTAAAGCCTTCGGCATAGATGAAAAGGGTGAGGGCAAGTGGTAACGATCCAACGCAGGTTTCCAGCTCTTTCACAAAAACTGTCCGGAGTATTGTCATAGGAAAGATCCCTAGGTAACTATCAAAAAGGGATTGAGCATCCACGAGCTGATCATTTGGCCTGTCTTGAAGAAAACGCATTCAAAAAGATTGCAAACCTGGAGACGTTAAAGACCTGCAGAAAAAGATGCAGAGGAAGCCTCCTGATCAGTGCCGGAGAGGGGCGCTAATCCGATATAGTTTCGGTATGGACAGGTTTTAGCTGCATTGGCGATCGCTCAGGAGTCTGGCTGTGATAGAGAAAACGCGTCGGTGGAATACGGTCAGGGCGCTACTAGCAGGAATAATGGCGATGGTGCTGGGTTTGAGCCTGGTAGCCTGCGGCGATCGCCCTGCTGGTAAAAACGTGCGTCCATCGGGGGCAAACGCTCCGCTGGTGGGCAATGTATCTGAAGTGTCGCCGCCTGCTGCCCTGCAAGAACTGCGCCCATTTCTGGAAACCTACCAGCCTCAGATTAAAATTCTCAGCCCGCGTCCTGGAGAAGTTTTAACAGACGAGCAAGTTTCCGTGCGC
>JAYUYI010000229.1:0-4826 GCA_043752545.1 Thermoleptolyngbya sp. | reverse complement strand
TCCTTGGGGTCGGCCAGCAAATCGGCGGCAAAGGCGGCGTCTTCTTGGGGGGTTTTGCCACGGGGGCGGGTGCCTGCAATGGGGCGCAGGGTGGCGATGCGGCCATCGCCACCCTGCGCATTATCGGCTTTGACCATCACCTCGGGGCTAGAGCCAATAATTTGCCAGTCGCGGAAGTGGAAATAGGCCATGTAGGGCGAGGGATTGATCAGCCGCAGCGAGCGGTATAGGGCAAACGGATCGCCCTGATACTCGGCTTCTAGCCGCTGCGACAGCACCACCTGAAAAATGTCTCCAGCGCGAATGTAGTCTTTGGCTTTGACCACGTTGTCGCAAAACTGCGCTTTTGTTACGTTGCTGGTGTAGGCAAAGGCGGACGCGGCGGCTTCGTCGGTGGCTTTCCCGGCGGCGTCTTTGCGCGGCGGCGTCCATTCCAAAATAGTGTCTTGGGTGGAGAGCGGCAGCTGCAGCTTTTCGACCAGTCTGCGGACGCGATCGCAGGCTTGAGTGTAGGCGGCCTGTACGTCTACATTGGGGTCGCGCAGATCCGCGTAGGCGATCGCCCAAATTTTGCGCTGCACTTGGTCAAAAATCAGCAGGTGATCCATTTGCATCCACAGCCCGTCGGGCACATCCCCGGCTTTTGGCGCAAAGACGGGCACCCGTGGCTCAATCCAATGGATCAGCTCGTAGCCCCAAAAGCCAAATAAGCCGCCAATCCCTGGCGGCAACTGCGGCAATTTGACCGGCAGGTATGGGTCTAAGCACGTGCCCAAGGCGGCAAAGGGGTCGCCGTCCCATGCTTGCGTCGTGCCATCTCGATGCGTTTGGATGGTGCGATCGCCCCGCGCTTCCAAAATCCACAGCGGGTCGCAGCCGACGAAGCTATAGCGGCCAATTGTGTCGCCCCCCTCTACCGACTCTAGCAAAAAGCTATAGGGCTGCCCCGCACACACCTTATACCAAGCTGAAACCGGGGTGTCTAAATCAGCTACCCATTCTTGATAGACCGGCACAAAGTTACCCTGGTTTGCTAATTCAGTGAATTGTTCAAAGTCGGGAAAAATCATCGGTTTGTGAAATCTAGGGGTGAGAAGCAGGGATTAACCCTATTTGAGTCTACCGTTCAACGCCCATTCCACAAAAAAAGGGTAGGACTAGCCCACCCTTGTTTGAAGTGTGATATTGACCTTTAATCGTTAGGGATCGAAGGTGTTTTTACCGCTGAACTTGATGGTAGCTGGATTGGGATTGCTGCCAATATTGCGCATCACCGTACCCACCTGACCACGACCTTGGTTTACCTTTTCGGGGAAAACGCCATCTGCAGGGTGCAGATATTGGGTTTCACCACTAGGCAACACTCGGTAGATTTTGTAGTCTTCGATTCTGGGTTTGAAGGTGCGAAATTGGCCACCCAATGAGATGCATTGCTCTTTACAAGCCAGATACAACAGGTTTTCACCTGAGTTCATGACCGCTGCGCCGCCAGTAGGCATCTCAAAAACTTGCTCTTTTGAGCTAGTCCAGGTGATGGCATACTTTTCTTCAGTATCCGCTTTGCTAAGCAGCCCACCAGTGCTGCCGCCGAATATGGGAGTTTGTCCAGTAAGGGCTTCTGTCATGGATAGTTGCCTGAACATTTTTTGGCATCGTATCACTCACTCAGACCCAGTTAACGCTTTTTTGTCGGAACTGTTACAGTTCTTAGAGATTGGTCTTACAAAATGTATCTAAAACTCTTCGATTGGGTTCACCAGTTCTAGTAACCCTAGCCCCAGTTCTTTGGCAGAGAGCGATCGCCCTTCAAATAGCGCCAGCATATTTTTTAAGCCCGGATTGCCCCGCGAACTCCCAGTTGCGCCCATGGCCACGACCAGGCCACATTGCCCTTTCGTCTTTTTACACAGCTGATCCCATTGACGGCGAGCAGCGGCGTGGGCGGGGTCGTCTTCGCTAAATTCACCAGACAGGTGCAAATCGCCGTCCTGAGTTTTCAGCAGGCAGAGGTCGTAGCGTTCTTCGGCAGACGGATCCTCCCCTGGGTTAAAGCAAATCGACTCTAGCCCGCCTGTTTTTTGCAGTGCTTCGATTAGCAACAGCGCCTTGGGGCGGCTAGTTTGAATCAAAACAATCGGATACTGTTCCGCTTTGGTTGGTATTTCTGTATCAAACGGCTGATGATACTTAACGCTGTGGCGCAGTGATTCCAGGCTCTCGCGGGGCAACGCATCTAGTTTGCACAGAGCATTTTCGGGAATTAGGTCATAGCGCAGCACCGGGAGCAGATCCAGCTCATCGAGCTCATCGAGCTCATCGCCGAGGTTGTCGTCGATCGCCATTTCGTAGAGTTCAGCTGCCACCTCGGGCAAGGTGGTGACGCTGATCGAGACTTGCTGGTTGGGCTGCTTGGGGTCGGGGAAGGCATACTGGCTCTGCACCGTTGGAAACACGTCCGCATCGAGGTCTTCTAAGTGCTGTTCAAAAAACTCATGCAGGGCTTTGAGCGCCAGCAAGACGGCGATCGCTTCCTCTTCGTAGAGCACTGGCCGCATCCCTTCCAGCGGGTGCAGGTTGCCAAAGGTGGGCTGCATTGCCTCGGCTCCCTTACTGCTGCCGTTGCTGTTGAGCAACGCATCTAGCTGGTCAAAGGTGACAAAGAAGCAATCTTGCTCTAAAAAGGCTCGCTCTAAATCACTAGACGCATCATCGGCGGATAGCACCCGCTGCCGAAATTGCTTGAGCGACTCCAGCGATCGATACATCAAGATGCCAAATTCCATGCCCAGCATGCCCAAAATAGACACATAGAGCGTGCCTAAATCGCCGTAACTTAGCTCGACAGCCAGAATTTTTTCTTCATCCAGCAGTTCCCAGGGGGCATCTTGCCAAATATCGTAGGCAGCTTCTAGCAGCGCTTCGGCTTGGTCGGGCGGCAGTTGAGGGGGACGGTTATTGGCAACGTCTTGTAGCCCTTGAAAAATATCTTCAATTAGGGGCAGTTCTGAGACGTAATCGACGGCAATATCTAGCCCCTGCAACACGCCACGCAAGAAAAACTGAATTTCGCGATCGCGCACCAAAATCCTTTGGGGACGGGCGGGGCGGGCATTGGAACCATGCGGGTTCTCCATGGCTCGCAGTAAGGTGCGCACAATTGCCTCATGCCCTGCCTCGGGTGGGACTACATCCATTGCGCGAACAACTTCTTCCATGCCATCTACCCAGAGGATACATTCGCCTTGCGGGTCGCTATCTGTATCAAATGTGGAGGCAAACTCTGGAACTAGAGGCCGGCGATCGCCTTCCCACACACTAGGAACTTGGCGCAATTGCTTGAGCCGACGGCGGGTAGAGGGAGTCAATCCAGTCATACGCTAAACCATACAAATCTTGATAAATTCTATTCAATGCCGTTCAAGCCGCATTCATTTGGGCGGTCTATATAACCGACAGGGCTAGGCTTCCGTGTCCATCTTAAACATCAAGCGATCGCTTGGTGTTCTAAAAAACGCAAATAACTCACTCATTTGATTTCGGGCGTCAATTATTTCTTAGCATCACCAGGGAACGAGTCGTGCCCGCAAAACGGCATTCATGCAGCCAGTTGATTTAGATTTGGCTTGATTTGGATTTGGCTCTCGGGAGTGGCAGATCAATGGGCAACTCTACAAAACTGCCTAAAACCAGCAATCGGTATTGCCAGCATTTAGGTTTTATCAATAGCTTTGCTACCATGGACACATCCCAGAAAAACTTCTCACAAAGCTTTACAAAAACAAAGCTTTATAGAGGTTTTGCCCATATTTAAGTCTGCATTTCGCTCGATTGCCTACGTTTAAGGAGATTCTCACCTCATGACACAAACAGCTCAAGCTCAGCAACGTGGCATCCTGATGACCGAAGCGGCATTACAGCACGTCCGCATATTGGGGCAAAGCCAGGGTGACAAAGAATTATGCCTACGGGTTGGGGTTCGTCAAGGTGGCTGTTCGGGCATGTCTTACACCATGGACTTTGAAGACCCTAGCAATATCCAATCGGCTGATGAAGTATTTGACTACGAAGGCTTCAAAGTCGTCTGCGACCCTAAGAGCATGCTTTACCTCTACGGCATGATGCTGGACTACAGCAACGCCATGATTGGCGGCGGCTTCCAGTTTACAAACCCCAACGCCAATCAAACCTGTGGCTGCGGCAATTCTTTCTCCTAGCGCTCAGCTCTTTCTCCTAGCGCTCAGCCAGCAAACGCTTGTAAGCTGATTAAATAAAAATGCAGACGGGTGAATGCCGATTTTCTGAGTGCGTTTGGATTCAGAATTCATGCTCATCGGTCTGCATTTTTTGATTGTGCCCCTGCTGCTGATCCAGGCCGCTTACCGCTGCCGATCGCTCAGGTCGATCGCCTAGGTCGATCAGTTTTGCCGCTCAACCGGCCTATATCAACCACGCTCTAATCTCCACCGCTCTACATGACTGAACTAACTGTTGAAACGCTATTCGACCAAGGTCTAGAACGCTATCAAGCTGGGGAAGACCCGGCGCTGCTGATTCCGGTATTTAAAGATGTTTGCGATCGCTCGCCCAAAAGTAGCCCTGCCTGGACCTGTTTAGCTTGGCTTTATCTGTTAGATAACAAACCGACTCAAGCCCTGAAAGCTGCTCAAAAAGCCGTCAAAATGAATCCCCAAGACCCTCAAGCGCGGGTTAATTTGGCGATCGCCATGCTAGAAACAGCGCATAAGGGTGTGCGAGAGCATGTAGAAATTGCTGGACAAATTCTGTCGATTTCGGCTGAACTCCGAGAAGAAGTTGAGCGAAATTGT
>JAYUYI010000228.1:0-1825 GCA_043752545.1 Thermoleptolyngbya sp. | reverse complement strand
CCGAAGCGCGGCAGTTAATTGAGCGTCCGGTGCAAGACTTTGCTCTGCGCTATGAACCCGATGCCAGTCAGCGGGTGCTCGACCTGACGCATGGACATCCGTTTCTGGTGCAGCTCCTCTGTGCCGAACTGGTCGCCCTCAAAAATGAGCACGATCCGAGTGTGCGGCGGCTAGCTACTTTGGTGGATGTGGAAGCCGCGATCGCACCTGCCCTGAGCAGCGGCAGTATGTTCTTCAGCGATATTGAACGCAATCAGGTTGATGCTACTGCACTTGCGGTTCTGCGCTATTTGGCATCTCAAGGGGAAGCGGCGACGGTGAACGAGACTGGGTTGGCGAGCCAGTTTGCAGAGGGATGGGTGGAGGCGATCGCCCTCCTCTGCAAACGTGAACTGATCGAACTGACCAGCAGCGGCTATTGCTTTCAAGTTGAATTAATTCGGCAGTGGTTCATACAGTGACGCAAAATCAACGTTCTCCTTTTCCTGGTTAACTGACTGGAAAATTCAGTGTCAAAATGCTCATGACCTCACCTGGATTTGGCCCTGGTAGCAAAGGACTCCAGTTTCCAACGTCTGCAAAGTTCAGTTTGTGTAACTTATGAATCACACTGATTACACCCCGTCGCGAACCGATCGCCAGTAAGCGAACAGATTCCCGTTCTGGCTCAGGGGTAACTGAGAAGTCGAGAGAAAAACGTACCGCAGGAGTTTTGGGTGGCTCCTCTAAGAAAGCTGTCTGTATGGAAATAACCCTATGCCTAAAAGGAAAGTGATGTGAGCCAAATGGGTTACATTTACATCATATAGCATGTAACCTATTTGGCTCACATTTACCCGCTCATCATCCTCTGACACGATTAGCTCATGGGAAAAGCGGGACAGGCTCTTAAGCAAACATTAGAGACGTACAACATTAGTCAGAACAGTCTGGCTGTTGCTCTAGGGGTAGAGCGGGGAAGTGTTTACCGTTGGGTGCATGAAGTGCGCGACCCTAATGCAGAGACGGTTGTGGCAATTGTCAAAGCAATTAGAGAAATCAATCCTGCGGCGGCTGAGGAGTTTGTCAAACGTTACTTGGGCGATGTGGCCAGTGGCAGGCTAGATCAACCCAAGGACGATCCTAACCAGGAATAAATCGTCGCTTAAATTTAAACCGTCTCGCGCTAAACTCAAAGCCTTGTGCGTGAATGTCTGCCATTCAGCGCCTAATCATTTTCATTCAGCGCCTAATCTTTTTCATTCAGGCGTGATGTCCTGAGGTTCAGCGCTGAATCTCTACACATCAGCTGTGAATGAAAATGATTCAGGCTTAAATCTTTTTGGTTTAGCCCTGAATGATTGAGTATTAGAAGCCAAATTTGGTTAAGGCTAAACTAAGAGGAGTTTAAGGATTTAGGGAAGCAGAGAGAGTGTGCTTACATGTTGGTAAAAGTAGGGGTGAAGCATTTGCACCCAGATCTCGGCCACAACTACGATACCTTGCTACAAATGCTTCACCCCTACCGCTATCGGGTCACCGATCCCACCGTTAAACCCGCCCATAAGATGACCTCCCAGCCGGGTGAAGCATTTGCACCTAGACCCCGGCCACAGTTGCTAAATTCTGATCCAAATGCTTCACCCCTACCGCTAATTTGTTCCACTTATTTATCCAACTTTACTTTTATCCAAGTAGTTCATGACTCAGAAGAATGAAACTCCTGCGTTATTGCTTTCCCTGCTAATTACAGTGGGTCTGATTGGAGCCGGAGCCTGGTGGTTTTTCCGTGGCCAGCAAGGGGATGTTGGCCTCAATCCACTCCCCGTTCCCCAAGCAACGACAG
>JAYUYI010000227.1:0-4833 GCA_043752545.1 Thermoleptolyngbya sp. | reverse complement strand
CAATCACTAAGACTGGGCGCGAACCCTGTAACCCTAAGGCGGCGATCGCGTCTTGCAGTCCTGCCCGGTCATCTACAACTACCGCTTGGGCAACATGTCCAGTAGGAAGACTGAGCTTAAATTCGGAAAGCAGCGAACCGAGTACCTGCATACCTAGTACCTGTATAGACCTGTACCTGTATAGGCGTGAAGTCTGTGGATAGATTATGTCTAAATGTTTGATCTAAAACTGGAGATTCATCAACAATACCGCATAGGCTCTAAATATGCATGAGTACTAAAGCGTAAAGGAGGGGTATCAGCGGCACCCTAGGCGCACAATTGAGAGATTTTGCAGAAATTTAGAGCAGACTAGGGCAAAACTGAGAAAATACACTAGGTCTATCTCAGAGGAAATCCCATGAAGGCGCAGGTATTTCGAGGAGTCAATCAACTCAGCTACGAAGATGTGCCCGTGCCAGAGCTAGCCAACGATGAGGTGCTGGTGCAGGTGCGGGTGGTAGGGCTGTGTCAGTCAGATATTAAGAAAATCCGCTATCCGCTGTACGAGCCGCCCCGAATTTTTGGGCACGAAACGGCGGGGGTGATTGCAGCGGTGGGATCTGCGGTACAGGGCTGGCAGGTGGGGCAGCGGGTGGTTGTGCTGCATCACATTCCCTGTATGCACTGTGGCTACTGCCTGAATGACAATTTTTCGATGTGCGATGTTTATAAAACGGTGACCACAACGGCTGGGTTTGCGCCCAGTGGCGGCGGCTTTGCCGATTATGTCAAGGTGCCGGGGCACATTGTCCGCAACGGCGGGCTATTGCTGATCCCCGACACTATTACGTTTGAGCAGGCCAGCTTTGTAGAACCGACGAACTGCTGCTTGAAGGCGGTAAAAAAAGCGCAGGTGGCTCCGGGGCAAACCGTGCTAGTCACAGGGGCAGGCCCAATTGGGCTAATGTTTGTGATGCTGGTGAACTATTTTGGGGCACGGGCGATCGCCACCGACCTGATTCCGTCTCGCCTAGAGCGGGCGCTGAGCCTGGGAGCCGAAGCCGCATTCGACGCGCGCGACCCCGACCTATTGGCCAAAATCCAGGCCAGCACCGACGGTATGGGGGTAGACACCAGTATTCTGGCAGTTCCCAGCGAAAAAGCCTTTTTCCAAGCCCTAGATTCCACTCGCAAAGGTGGCAAAATTCTGTTCTTTGCCGAGTTCCCAGACGAAATGGAGATTCCGATCAATCCAAATATTTTGTATCGCAGAGAAATTGACCTAATGGGCAGCTACAGCTCGTCCTATCGGGTGCAGGCATTGGCAGCTGAGATTGTGTTTAACCAACGCATCAATGTGAATGCGCTGGTGAGCGATCGCTATCCCCTGAGCGAATTGGCTGCGGCTGTAGAGCGCGCCGTGGCTCCAACGCCAGACACGTTCAAAATTTTGCTCTACCCCAATGTGGAGGCTAGCAGCAACTCTATCTCAGCCTAATATTTTTTGTAGAGACGCGATTCATCGCGTCTCTGATTCACCGCGTCTCTATGGGGTAAGCTGCTATTTTTTGGGGCGATCGCCCGTTCGTCCGCTGCCCGGACGGGAAGTGCTATCTATCCGGCTAGGCGGCTCGACGGTTAGCTGCTGACGGCCATTGCGCACCACTCGCAACATTTCGTTAAACTGCTGCTCTAAATCTTGCAGGACGCGATCGGCATAGTCATCGGCTCCAGCCTGCACATCCTCGCATTCGGCGATCGCCCGTCGCCGCATCTCGTCTAACTCCTGCTGAGCCTGCCGCCGCATCCGCTCAATGTCGGTCATCGCCTGCTCTTGTGCGGCTTCACATTCCTGCTGCACCCGCTGGCGAATCTGCTTCATTTCAGTCTCTGCTTGGCGAATCAAACCCATCTCATCCAAGATTTGGGCGGCTCGCCGTTCTGCGGTTTCAATAATTTCTTGGGCATATTGTTCGGCCTCTAGCAGCACTTCTTCCTTATGCTGCAACAGCTTTCTCGCCTCTTCAAACGCGGCAGGCAGGTTAATTTGCACCAGCGCCAGCTGATCCAACAGCTGATCCTCATTCACAATCGTGCGGCTGAGAATACGCGGACTGTCCAGAATCATCTCTTCCAGCTTTTCTAGCTCGCGCTGAATATCTACTCCACCGACCCGAACGGCTTCTCCGTTGGCCATAGAACCGGGGGAGACTCCAGAATTGGCAGGATTTCCGGGGCGATCGGGGGAGATGCGATTGGGGGAGTCTTGGCGTAGCATTGGCGAATATCTAACGCAACAGCTTGAGGGACAAGGTGATCAATGGGACCGCTAAACTTAGCAATTTCTTTTACCAAGCTACTGCTAAGAAAACTGTATTCGCTTGACGTAGCTAGGAAGAAGGTTTCGATGTCATCCGCTAACGTCTTATTGGTGTGCGCCATTTGCAGCTCTTTTTCAAAATCTGAGAGCACCCTCAACCCTCGCAGCAGCATTTTGGCTCCTCGCTTTTTGGCGTAGGTGACGGTCAAGCCGTCAAAGCTGTCTACTTCCACGTTGCTCCAATGCCGGGTGGCATGGCGGATTTGCTCAACCCGCTGATTCACCGGGAACAGGGGGTTTTTAGTCGGGTTCTGCATCACCACTACAATCAATTGGTCAAAGAGCCGACAGCCGCGCTCAATGATATCTAAATGGCCGAGGGTGATGGGGTCGAAGCTGCCTGGATAAATCGCTATCACAACCGATTACATTTTATTTTAACGAGAGAAATATATTAAATCCCAGCCCTGCCCTGTAGTCAGGGTGTCACGTCATTATACAGGCTGCGCCTAAATTGCTTCGGGTGAGTTTTAGAGGAATGGGTAAAAGGGAATAAACGATTCACTATAGAGGTCAACGCTAGCGGCTAACCAGTGCTTCAATCGCATCCGCGTGGGTCGGCAAAGCAGCCGTTAACACCTCACACCCTGTATCAGTCACCAGCACGTCGTTTTCAATCCGGATGCCGCGCACGTCGGCAAACTTCGCCAGATGCTCCCAGTTAACGCAGTCTTGATAGGTAGCGCGCCGTTCGGGGTCGTTGAGCAGGGCAGGCACTTGATAAAAGCCGGGTTCGATGGTGACCACCATACCGGGGCGCAGGGGGCGGTTGAGCCGCAGGTAGCACAGGCCAAAGCGATCGCTGCGGCTGCGTCCGGTTTCGTATCCAGCCAAGTCGCCTAAATCTTCCATATCGTGCACATCTAGCCCCAGCAAATGCCCAATGCCGTGGGGGAAAAACAGGGCATGGGCATCGCGAGCGACTAGTTCATCGGGGTGACCGCGCAAAATTCCTAGAGAAACTAATCCCTCGGCCAGCGTCTGGGCAGCTAGCAGGTGGAGGTCTTGGTATTCGACGCCGGGACGCAGTTGCTCAATGCAGCGATCGTGGGCGGCTAGCACCACGTCGTAGAGGTCGCGCTGAGTTGGAGAAAATTTGCCCGAAACTGGCCAGGTTCGGGTCACGTCTGAGGCCCAGCCCGACTCGGCTTCGGCACCCACATCGGCTAGCAGCAAGTCTCCAGGCTGCAGAGAATGGTGGTACTGGTTGTTGTGCAACACCTCACCATGCACAGTAACGATGCTAGAGTAAGCCGTCGTCATATTGTGCGCCAAAATCACGCCTTCCATAGCCGCCCGGATCTGGGCTTCGCGGTGGACAAGACGGGTAGCTGCCATGCCAGCAACATGGGCCTCAACCGTGACGGCAGCAGCCGCGCGGATTTCGGCCAACCCTGCGGCATCGTGACACAAGCGCATGTGGGCGATCGCCTTTGCCAATGCCCCATCTAGTCCCTGCGCCTGATGGGCAGACGCGACCGGGCGATCGAGCAGACGCGGCTGTTGCTGGCGAGTGGCAGGGTCTTGCACCGATAGGGTTGCCGCTCCCGAGGTGCGAGACATCAAGGCAATCAACGGAAAAGCCGCATCGGCTCCGATTTCGGCGGCAATTTGATCGCGAGTAGGTGTCACCCCATGCCACAGCAGATCGGCTGGCGTGGGATCGTCTTTGAATAGTTCTATCCGCCCTTTTTCTAGCCGAATGGCCGCATTTTCTAACGGCACCCCAGCGAAGTAGAGAAAATGACTACTGGTGCGGAACGGGTAGATGTTGGCCGGAAAGTTGCGAGCACTGCTGCGCCCGGACCACAAAACAACGGGTACATCAATCAACGCGGCCAGCTGCTGACGACGCTGCTTGAGCGTTTCTGCCAGAGGCAGGCAAGCAGCCGATGGGGGAAGGTCTTGAATCTGCATCTTTTAATTGTAAAGAGTCTCAGCCCTGACCTGAGAAAACTTTATACCCACTGACTATTCACCAGTCTGCGCCAAGACGCCATTTAGAAAAATATCAGCAATCCCTTCTGCCATCTCTTTCATGGCGTCCGGAGAAGACTGCTCGGGCATCAGGGTATCTCGGCTAAATCCAGCTACTGTAAACATGCCCAAAAACACCTGAGCTACAACTCGAGGATTCATCGGTCGATAGATGCCGCGCTCCATCGCTGTTTGAAAAAACGCCTCGGCTACGTCTGTCATTTTGACGATGACTTCAGCCTGAATCCGATCGCGCAAATCGGGATGAAACTGCGCTTCCATGAAGCAGACCCGCAACAGATCGGCATTTTGATGCAGGTTCAGCATCCGTTTTTTCATCACTTGGGCGATCGCCTTATAGCTGCCCATCTCACTCAACTCGGTGAGCAAATCCGTCAGAATCTCGACCCAACCCTGCGTCACCACCTCAACTAAAATGGCCTTCTTATTTTCAAAATGGCGAAATAGCGTTCCCTCTGCCACGCCAGCCGCCT
>JAYUYI010000226.1:0-4834 GCA_043752545.1 Thermoleptolyngbya sp. | reverse complement strand
GTCAAGCCGGCCTACTAAAATGCTGCCATTGCATAATGAAGCCACCTGAACGGCATCTACCATCCCCAACACGGGCGGCGTATCGATCAGCACCAGATCGTAGCGGGATGTAAACATGGTGATTAAATCTTTCATTCGCTTTGAACTCAGCAACTTAACTGGATCAGGCGATTCACTTCCAGCCGTTAGCACATCGATTCGTAGACCCGACAACGATACCCGATCGGGTTTGAGCGAGACTGAGCGATCCGTTAATATGCGGGAAAGCCCCTGCTCATTGGGCAGATTCAGATGCTCATGTAAGGCTGGTCGGCGTAAGTCAGCATCAATCACCAACACGCGCTGATTAGCTCGCGCGGCACTCAAGGCTAAGCCTAAAATTAAGGTGCTCTTACCTTCGCCTGCAACCGCAGAAGTAATCGTCAATGACTTAAGTGGAGTATTGGGATTCAGCAGCTGAATGTTTTTGTAAATTAAATCAACGGCATCTCGAAAGGGCAGCCAGTTCAAACTTTTAGCCACTGGCAAAATACTCGCCTCAACCTTGCGGAAGGGTAAGCTGATGAACGATTTGTCTAATTCAGGAGAGGGCAACTCGGGCACAATTCCTAATAGAGGCATGGCAACTTGCTGTTTCAACTCATCCGAGGTGTGAACCACGCCATCGATTGCTTCTCGCGCAAATGCAGCAACGCCGCCTAAAAAGACTCCTGCCACTATCCCTAATAGTAAATCTTGCTTTTGGTTAGGACCCGTTTGAGCACCTATCCGTGGCGCTTCCACTACCTGCCAGTTAAACCCCCCTCTACTCAAACGAGCGCTGGTCTCTTGCTGCTGTTCCAATAGCTTTTCAACGACACTTCGCCCAATTTCGACCTCGGGCTGGAGGCGATCATATTCGGCAATCAGCCCTGGAAATTGATTGAGCTGGCTGCGAAGCTGTTGGCGTGACTCAATTAGGCTTTTTTCACGAGCGCTCAAGCTAGCCAAATTAACCTGAGCTTCTACCATAGAGCCGACTAAACTTAAGTCAACGTTACTCAATTGCCCTTCACTCAAAAGATTTTCACCTGAGGTATCTATGTTGACAGGCATGTCTCCTAATATCTGAGCTACTTCTTTGCGCAATAGCTCAAGCTTACTCTGGCGTTGATCCACTAGATCTTCGATTCTTGGATCTGCGTCTGTAAATGTAACGCGCTGTTGCCCTAGCTCTAGGTCAGTTTTTTGTAGCTCATTCAGCAGCGTTTGATACCGTGGTGATTGGCTGAGCCGGGAGGCTACTAGGGCGCTCTGGGGAGAAAGATTAAGCTGCTGCTGCAATGTGTTAAACCGCGCCTGCATATCTTGATATTGCGTTAGCGTAGCGCGCTGCTCTTGCTCAACCTGATTGAGGGCGCTAGTCAGGGCAGTAGCTTGCTGATTTGGATCAATCAAGTTTCGCTCTGTGCGAAATTGTTCTAGCTGCTGTTGAGTTTTCGTCACATTCTCAAGTGCAGTTTGCAGCTGGCTATTAATTAGCTTTACGCCTTTATTTAAGCGTAGATTTTGTTGCTCGAGGTTGTAACCCTGATAAATGTCTTGCAGCGTACTCAGCACCTTTTGGGCTTTAACAGGGTCATCGGTGATGTAAGTTGCTTCAAAGATCTTGGTATTGACTTTGTCTTCAACTATCTGACTCAAGGTAAAGGAGCTTTGGATCTCTCCAGGTGTTAGGTCGGGATACTCAGGCTGGAGCGTTTCGGCGGCCTCTTTAATAAATTGGTAGCTGCGCATGAGATTAATCTGAGTCGCATAATCTGTTTGCGATGGCTCAGATGCAGAGAAGGCACTCTGCTCGCCTGCATCTTGCTCTCCTTGGTAGTTGGGTTCAACCAATAGCTGCATAGAGCTAATGTAGGTCGGTGACTTGAACAAGGTGGATACAGCCGCCGCAGCTACAACACTCGCCAAAACGCCAAGAAACAAAAAGCGCCGCCGTAGCAAAATGGCTAGAATTTGCCCGTAACCTAGATCGGCTTCAGTTGTTGTACTGAGATCTTTTTCAGTCATCTCTTTACCAAAGTGCTTGACAATACTTACGGTCGGAAACTCTGCTCTACAGGGTAATTTTTAACAAATCATCTCTTTCAAAATTGATTGAGAGATATCCGCTCTGCTTGCTCTAGCCGATCTGCTAAATTCAGACTCACCATGCCTAACCTTTGACTCAATCAGCGGTTCATGTGGAACTAAAACGGGTCGCCGTATCTGAGTTGATGGATGGATTCTAAGTCCTGGAACGTTAGACGCTCTGCTGCTAATTTTGTTTCCATGTTTGCTCCCAAAACCCAGTACCATCAATCACCCTACCCACTTATTTGTGGTGTAATACGTCAGTACGTTTATAGCTTAAATAGTTTCCAGATGCCCACTTTAGCCGAACTTCCTCATCAAAAAATAATTAATATAGATTTTTCATCATAAATTCAACCTGGTTAAACCCGAGATGATGATGAAACCCAGCGTTTTTTGTAAACGAGCAACTAGGTCACTCGTTTACAGAAAAATGCTGGGTTGATTTGGGGCTATATGGGTTAGCGCAATCCTGATAGTGCTCGCTGCCAACGGGGCGATGCGAGTAGAGTTGCAATCTGGAGGAAGAGGTGGATCCCTAAAATGAACGGGCTAAAGATTGCCAGCATGAGAGCCGAAACTGAACGCTCGGCCAGTTGTTTCAGCCAGGGAAGGAGTCGATCGCCCTTGTTCAGCTTCTTCCGAATTGCAGGCACACGGACAACTGCTCGCTTGCCTGCCGCTGCGCAGCTTTGCAGCCAAATCTGTACAGCCTCAGTGCCCAATGCTGGATCCAATACTACTAGCTTTACCGCAGACTGCCTGAGACAATCCGTCATCATGGCTGGATTGTTAAGTGAGGGCAACGCTAGCGATTGAATGGATGTGGATGGGGTAACCCAAAGCTGATATTGTCGCCATTGCAGCATGTATTGGGATGGGGTATCTACGTTGCTAGACGACAGTTGTGCCGTAGATTGTGACGTTGCAACGTGGGTGGAAGCTAGAGTGGTGTTAGAAGACATCATAGGTAGTTAGAATGAGAGGGTAATTGCAAACCGTTAAGGCAAGACAGACACAAATTAGATGGATTGTCGCAGTCGTTTGGGTCTGATTAACTGACGGCTGCTGAGGTTTGGTCTTGAGTTTGACTGAGAATTTGGCCTCGTTTCTCGCTACACACTTGGTCAATCACCTTGCTGATTTTGGCGTAGAATACATCTTCTGTGAAATTGTTTAGGGCATGGTCTCGAATCGCTTGGAAATTCCAGTCCATTTGATTAGCTTCTAGCAGCGCCCCAATCAGCGATTCAGGGGTTTGTCGCTTGAAAAATACACCTGTCTCTCCAGGTATCTGGGTATCCAACACCCCACCAGCCCCGTAAGCAATCACCGGGGTGCCGCTAAAGTTTGCCTCTACTGGAACCAGTCCATAATCTTCACAGGCCGCCACAATCACCGATCGGGCGTTGGCAAATAAAGCACGGCGTTCAGAGTCACTCACATGTCCCAAAAACTTGATGTTTCCTAATGCCCGCGCTTCTAGACGCTTACGTTCAGGTCCAGTCCCTGAGATTAATAGTGGATAGCCTAGCCAGTTGAAGGCTTCCACAATTAAATCAATCCGTTTGTAGCTCAGCAGTCGCGCTGACGATAGGTAATAGTCTGCCTTCTGGTCTGAGAAGATGAACTGGCGGCTATCAATGGGGTAGTTGATGGTAATGGCAGGTCGCCCATAGATGCTGCGAATTCGCTCTGCCACTGTAGTCGAGTTAGCGATATACAAATCTGGCTCTTGAGAATAGCTCAAATCTGCATCTCGCATGGCTTGGAAAATTGGTTCAATTAACGGTTTTAGGGGGCGGTAAGTACCGTAGTGGCGCAGGTAAGTCTCGGTGTCCCACAGGAATCGAGTAATGTTGTGACAAAAGCAAACGTGAACGGCATCGGGGCGTTTCCGCACGGCTTTTGCAAAGCTGGTGCTGCTACTAATGATCAGGTCGTATTTTTGGAGATCGAGCGCACGGAACGCAGAGAAATAGAACGGGGCTAGCAATCGGAAGTATTTGGCTGCGCCGGGGATCTGCTGCAAATACGTGGTGTTGACGGAGCGATCGCCTATTTGGATTGTGTTTTTAGCATCGAAAACAGATGTAAACACATCAGCATCGGGAAAGAAATTGCACAGCAGCTCAAAGACGCGTTCTGCCCCTCCCCGCTGCGTCAAATAATCGTGTACCAGTGCGATCTTTGTCATGCAATCATGCCTTGTAGCGTTTCAGGTGACGTTCAGGTTAACGAGGCTGAGAAATCTAACGTAGGTTTAGCAAGCGCCTTTGCTGGCGAGCACGGCTCCGACGGTTTTGAAAATTAGGTACAGATCGTAGCCAACCGACCACTTCTGCTGATATGAGAGATCCATCATGACGATTTCCTCAAAGTCTTTGATGGCTGAGCGCCCGCTGGCCTGCCAAACTCCTGTTAGACCGGGCTTCACGCTTAACCGTTGACGGTGATGTTGCTCATAGCGGCTGACTTCATCGGGCGTTGGCGGGCGAGTGCCGACCAAGCTCATGTCACCTTTAAGCACATTCCAAAACTGGGGCAGTTCATCTAGGCTGGTGCGTCGCAGCAACCGTCCGACTCGGGTTTGACGGGGGTCGTCCTCATTTTTGAAGATTAGACCTTTTGCTTGGTTTTCAACTTGATGCTTGAGCTGATCGGCACCCACCACCATGGAACGAAATTTCCAAATTCGGAACTCTCGCCCATTTAATCC
>JAYUYI010000225.1:0-1826 GCA_043752545.1 Thermoleptolyngbya sp. | reverse complement strand
AGTTCTAAAGGGTTGAGCGTCAATGAGGGTAAGGCTAACCACGTAAACTTGGCGTGTAAACTATTCCCAGAATTTGCAAGACAGAACGGCACCAGGGGCGGCTTGCGAGACGGTCGAGCCGATGCTGCTTTAATTGGTGAGGATTGGTTTCGCCAGTTCTGCCGGGATGCTCCTAAACTTGAGAATGAAATCCCTAACCTAAAACTCAAGCTAGAGTCTGCGGTGTTCTAATTTGGGTTCTTGGTTAAAGACAGATGCAATCGCAGTGTAGACATAACGGACTCAAACCGAGTTCTTTGACACTTTTGTCTCACTACACGGAACCTGAACCTTTTGCGATCGCTCAGTTATTATACAAAACTACAATCAGCCTGGATGGACTCGCACCATCATTTCATCTAACCCACTATCTCTCTTCAAGTGCCCCAAGTTCGGGGATTTGCTGATGTTGCCATCTAGGTTAGACCGATCTTCTCTAGATCCGCAGGCTGGTGATCAGAAATCCAGTACGCAGGGCTTGAACCTTTCGGCGCTAACAGTTGAGAGTAACCGTTTCGCAACCCCCTTCAAGGTCTTCGGTGGGGCGACTCTCCAGCCAATCCAGCGATTCTCTATCTCTGAGGTTTGCCGATCTGCCGACCAGAAGTACTGGGAAAACGCAATCGCATCTCCATCATAAGCGCAAACCCCGCCATTACTAGCGAGGTCGTTACTGTTTCTACGCATGGCAGATCAGATAAATAACAGCAATCCCTTTACGCAAAGCTCTAGAACTTTGTGGGCTTCTCACGACTAGCTGTTGCCATCATTATACACAACAAAAAGCCGCCTCTTTCAAGACGGCAAACTCAGGGAGATGACATCGAAACTTTTACTCGGAATCAGACAGGGCATCCACGATCGCGTCAATCGCCGCGACTGATTGCTCAACTGGGGTTGCTTCTTTTAGGGCTGCAACGATTAATGGGTCGATCGCGGCGGGCGTTGGAATCTCAGGGTTCGTGATTACCTCGACCGCAATCGCGTCTGCCACAGGGCTAACGGGCGATGCTAGCAACTCTTTGAGCGCTGCAATCTCGGCGGTGTTCTCCGCTTTGAATTCTTCAATAGTGCCTGTAGCAGCCGCTAGAGACGCTTCTAATCCTTGAACCTTTACCAATAATTCAGCGTTCTTTCCTTCAGCCAATAGACCTGCTTTGAATGCTGCTGTCAGAGGCTCGATCGCGGTCTTAAATTCTTGTCTCAGAGTCATAATCATTCGTTCCTGTTGAGATAAAAGTCCAGAGAATAGCTGCTCAAATCTGCCAAAGTGTGATTCAATCGCGCCCAATTTTCTCAGCGTGTGCTCCTGATTTTCCTGAAGCTTATTCAACTTGAGGGACGATCGAAGCCAAGAAGCAAAATGGTCTAGCAGTTGTTCGGTACTCATGGTTGGCGATCGACACTACCAATATGATAGAGCTTGGTTACGCATATTACTCTACAAGCAGGAAAGTTTAATTCCTGGTCAATCCGGCTTTGGGCCATACCCTCTTAAATTAGACTCCCCAGGTTTTTCACCGTTGGGGCCAGTCCGAATCCATCCCCCGTTAGCAGCCGTTGACCGTTCTGCTTCAGTGGCAAGTCTCACCGACTTTACCTCATCGCCACCCCGTTGCTTATTCTCTCTGGCTTTACTGACCGCATTGCTGCGATCGTCAGCACTCACAGCCACCGGAGTACGCCGTCCTTCAAAGTAAACTAGATAGCCTGCGAGTCTTGGGGTGCCGCTCATTGCTGTCCTAAAATCTAACGATCGCTGGCTGCAATGATAATTCAATATCAGC
>JAYUYI010000224.1:0-4847 GCA_043752545.1 Thermoleptolyngbya sp. | reverse complement strand
GCTGAATCACCGATGCGGGTAAGCCCGCTAGCCGTCCGGCCTCAATCCCGTAAGATTTGTCAGCACCGCCGGGACGCACCTGGTGCAAAAAGATGATTTGGTCGGGCAGTTCTTTGACGACCACCTGATAGTTGGCCACGTTGGGCAAGATGGACGCTAGCTCATTGAGTTCGTGGTAGTGGGTGGCAAAAATGGTGCGGGCGCAGATGTCGGTGGCCAGGTGTTCGGCCACAGCCCAGGCAATTGAAAGGCCGTCGAAGGTGGCAGTACCGCGCCCAATCTCGTCGAGCAATACCAGCGATTTGGGCGTGGCGTGGTTGAGAATATTGGCGGTTTCGTTCATTTCGACCATGAAGGTCGATTGCCCGGTAGCCAGGTCGTCTACGGCTCCCACGCGGGTAAAGATGCGATCGCATACTCCTAGCTTGGCAGCAGCAGCGGGGACAAAACTGCCCACCTGCGCCATCAGTTGCACCAACCCTACTTGGCGCAAATAGCAGCTCTTGCCGCTGGCGTTTGGTCCGGTGAGAATCACCAAATCGGGTGGGTTGGGGGCGGCGGCTAGGGTGGTAAGTGGGGCAGCAAGTGGATCAGACGACTGCTTGTGCCGCTGGCCGCCTAGTTCGGCAGAATTGGGCACAAAAAACCCAGCGGGCAGCGACTGTTCAACCACGGGGTGACGCCCGTCAACAATCTGAATCTCTCGACCACCAGTGATCTGCGGTCGGCAGTAGTTTTGGTAGACGGCAATTTCGGCTAGGGCACAGAGGACATCAACGGCGGCGATCGCCCCGGCAATCTGGCGAGTTGGCTCGGCATACTCGCTGACGGAGGTGCGCAGGGCTGTAAAAATGTCGTACTCCAGCTTGTTGACGGCATCGCGGGCGCTGAAGATCGCCGATTCTTTTTCCTTGAGTTCGCCCGTGATATAGCGTTCCTCATTGGTCAGCGTTTGCCTGCGGATGTAGCCGCTGGGGATTTGCTCACTCGACTTGGCACGCGAAATGCTGATGTAATAGCCAAATGCCTTGGTGTAGCCCACTTTGAGACTAGAGATGCCCGTACGCTGCCGTTCTTCGACTTCGAGCTGAGCAATCCACTGCTGGTTAGACTCAATTTGCTGCCGCAGCTGATCGAGTTGCAGGTTGACCCCAGCTCGAATCAGGTTGCCCTCGGTTAAGTAGAGCGGCGGCGTGTCTACCAGATGAGCTTTGAGCGTCTGCCCCAGTTGTTCCAGGTCGGGGGGAACGGTTTGCAGAGCGGTGAGATGGGCTGAGTGCGTGGAGGCGACTAACCGAGCTAGATCAGGAAGTCTGGCCAAAGAATCGGCTAGAGCCACTAGATCGCGGGCGTTGGCGGTGCCCGAGCCGGCACGTCCGGTCAAGCGCTCCAAGTCGTAGATTTGCTTGAGCAACTGCTGGAGCATCTGGCGCAGGTTGCCGTTGTCTAGCAGCTCTTGAATGGTGTCTTGGCGAGCCGCAATTTTGTCAAGCTCCAGCAGCGGTTGCAGCAGCCAGCGCCGCATCGCCCGCCCACCCATAGCAGTCACGGTTTTATCGAGCGCCCACAGCAATGAGCCGTGAAAGGTACCGTCGCGGGCGGTTTGGGTAATTTCTAGGTTGCGGCGCGTCTGGTGGTCAATTACCAGGTAATCGCTCAGGGTGTAGGTGCAGAGCGGCTGGAGGGGAATGTGCTGCGATTGGCTGTGCGGATCGGTCGCAATCCGATGGGTGGCCTGTCCGCCCCGCTCTGATGTTTCTTCCAAATATTCCAGCAGGCCACCCGCCGCTCGAACCGCCAGAGGGAGGTGCTCACAGCCCATCCCTTCGAGCGATCGCACCCGAAATCGTTCGCGCAGTCGCTGCCGTGCTTCGGCTTGGATAAATGGCGCTTGCGGGCGCAGGGTGTAGCAAAACTGCAACGGGAAACAGCCGGGGAGCTGGCTGGAGGTTTCGCCGGGACGCAGCAGCCCGCCCAGATCAGGCGCGTTGGTGGGGACTAGCACTTCCGACGGTTGCAGCCGCAGTAGCTCTTGGGTCAACTGCTCGAATTCGCTGGCCTGGGTCGTGAGAAACTCGCCCGTGGAAACATCGGCGATCGCCAGCCCCCAGTGGCTTCCAGCCAGCACCACCGCCGCCAAATAGTTGTTGCGACGGGCATTCAGCATCCCTTCTTCGAGCACCGTGCCGGGAGTGATTACCCGTGTGACGGCGCGCTGCACCAGTCGCCCTTGGGCATCGGCGGCGTCTTCGGTTTGGTCGCAAATGGCGATCGCAAAGCCGCGATCGACCAGCAGGGTACAATACCGTTCCAACGCGTGATGGGGAATGCCAGCCAGTGGCACCCGCCCAATTTCCTTGCCTGCATCCTTACTGGTGAGGACGAGTTCTAACTCTCGGGCAATGGCGATCGCGTCTTGAAAAAACGTCTCAAAAAAGTCGCCCACCCGATACAAAAGCAGCGCATGGGGATACTCATCCTTCAAGTCGGCGTAGTGCCGCATCATGGGCGTCAAATCTTCTCGGTTTGCCGCACGATGGTCGGCATAGCGCACGGCGTGCTTAACCAACCGTTCCGGTAGATCGCCCAGAGGATTCGCGTCAGTGGATGCAGGCGAGTGGGTCATTTAGGTCAGACGTACTGCTCAATCTTGCTCTTCATTGACTCTACCGCACCCTGTGAACAGGAGCAGGCGCAGAGTCGGCTAGGACTGGTTTTGTTTTTATTTTGCATCCAGCGATTTAGCAATGACTGTTAAAACTATCTGCGTTTTGTGAATACTGAATGGATGCGGCAGAGAACTCAAACAAGTATTGTCATTCTTTTGAAGAATTAGCGGAGTTTATGAACACCATCCTTGTGATTGAAGATGACAAAACCATGTGTACCGCCATCGTGGGCATTTTGCAATCAGCAAACTATCAAACCCTTACTGCCTCGGATGGCCGTTTAGGACTGAAGCTAGCTCAAAATTGCGAGCCAGATCTGATCCTTTGTGATGTCATGATGCCGGATCTAAGTGGCTATGAAGTGTTGCAGCAATTACAGCTGTCTCCGGTGACCGATTGTATCCCCTTTATTTTTTTAACAGGTAAAGTAGACTCGAAAGATTTTCGCCAAGGGATGGTGCTGGGAGCCGATGACTATTTGACGAAACCCTGCACCCGCGCAGAGTTGACGGAGGCGATCGCGGCTCGGTTAAATAAGCGTACCAGCTTCACCCGGCCTTATATTGAGGCAATGAAAAGCGCTGCCGAAAACCTCACCCAAATTGCTTATCGGGATCCGCTGACAAACCTACCAAATCGCATTTTGTTTCAGCAGCGGCTACAGGTAGCGCTGGAGCAAGCTAGCACCCTGAATAGCGAGCTAGCCGTGGTTTACTTGAGGGCACAGACCCTAAAGCCGCTTGACGCCAGCAATCGCTCGGTTACCGATACGCTGTGCCAAGCGTTGGCAGAACGGCTCAACCAGGAGTATGGCCAAACCTATACTCTAGCGCGGCTAGATGGCACTGAATTTGGCCTGATTGTTGATGATATTACTCAGCAGCAGGACGTTGTGACCCTAGCGCAGCAGATGCTTCGGCTATCAACAGTCCCTTGCACCGTAGACGATCAGACCTGGATGATCCAAGCCAGCATCGGTATAGCCCTCTATCCAGCCAATGGGACGACACCCGCTGAGCTCATGAGCCACGCGAAGATCGCCTTGCGGCAAGCAGCACGTCAAGATAGTAACGGCTATCAGTTCTACAATCTCGAAATCGACTCCCTCTTTGCCCAACAGCAGCAGCTCACCCAGCAGCTAAAATCGGCGCTCAGCCAAAACGAGTTTCAGCTGGTCTATCAGCCTGAAGTGAATCTAATTACCGGACGCATTATCGGAGCTGAAGCACTGCTGCGCTGGCATCATCCAGAGATGGGGATCATTTATCCCTTACGGTTTCTCTCGATTGCCGAAGAGACCGGTTGGATTGTAGAAATTGGCGAGTGGATTTTGCAGACGGCCTGTGTGCAGGCCAATGAGTGGCAAACTCCAAATCGACCGCCGCTCAAGATGGCGGTTAATATGTCGAGCTGCCAATTCAAACAGCCCCATTTAGCGGACACGATCGCCCGAATTACGCAAGAAACGGGGCTAGATCCCACTGTATTGGTGTTGGAAGTGAATGAAGCGACGGTGATGGAACACTACGATGCCAGCCTCACCACCGTAGAACAGTTTAAGCACCTAGGGATCCGCATTAATCTAGACAATTTTGGCACTGGCCATTCGTCTCTATCTCAGCTCCAGCAGCTGCCGCTAGAGAGTATCAAGATTGACCGCTCCTTGATTCAGCCGATTACCACCAATCGCAACGCGGTTTCGCTGGTCAAAGCCATGATTTCGGTCGGCCAAAGCCTGAACCTAAAAGTTGTAGCCGAAGGGGTAGAAACCGACGAGCAGCTGGCCTTGCTGCGGCAACTCGGCTGCTATGCTGCCCAAGGGAATTTATTCAGCCGCCCCGTCTCGGCAGCACAATTCACCGAAATGCTGGTGACGGCTCAGCGTCTGCCTCTGGCTCCAACCCCAGCTTGAGAGTCAAGGCTACCAAACGCGCGGGTTACAGCTAGGGCGCTGAAGCAGTTCGGGGCGCAGCAAGTGCCACACTTGGGTAAACCAACGGCGCGCCTCTAGGGTAGAGCTGCCTCGATACCGACACAGCACGCCACTGATCAGTCGGGTAGCACCCGTTTGGGATGGGGAGGTAACGTTGAACAGGGGATCGGCAGATTTTGTTGACTCTAGTTCTGAGGCTGGGGCTGGTGGAATCGCCACCTGGCTTGCCGTCCAGAGCGATCGCG
>JAYUYI010000223.1:0-4849 GCA_043752545.1 Thermoleptolyngbya sp. | reverse complement strand
TAGGCTGAACCATAGGGTAAATCTCCGAGTGGGTGGGTGGCGTTGATTAACTGACAAAACTCCGATCCCCCTCACCCCAACCCCTCTCCCAGAGCGGAAGAGGGGTTTCGAGCCAAGACTTTACCTCTAGCTTCCCTTTTCCCCTTGTGGGAGAAGGGGTGGGGGGATGAGGGGTAGAAGATTTGCCAGTCAATCAGGGTATCACACCCCTATCACTCACTACAAAATAGGGGGCTACCGTTCCGGCAGCTTTAATGCTCTGTGACAGTAATGCTCTGTGACAGCCAGCAATCCTCAACTATAAGAGCAACTCTCAACGATCTGGCAAAATATCACCCCGAACCAAGATCACCGTGCGATCGCTATAACGGGCGATCGCCTCTGGAATATTGCCCTGCACCACCTGAGTCAGCAACCCTTCACGGCTTGCTCCTAA
The DNA here is from genome assembly GCA_043752545.1 of Thermoleptolyngbya sp. GTDB lineage: Bacteria > Cyanobacteriota > Cyanobacteriia > Elainellales > Elainellaceae > CASBQJ01. The sequence goes on along the minus strand of JAYUYI010000223.1, from coordinate 4,413 downwards.
TATGATTACATCACAAGGTTCTTGCCATGCCAATTGCAAGATAGCTTCTGGTACCGAATCGCCGCCGATTGGACGAGTGACGATTGAACCGATTATCCGCTGCTGCAAGGTTTCGACGGCACTAAGCATCAAGGGAGTGTTTGCTAACCGTAAATTGGGCGGCAACACCTGGCAGATTTTGATGCTTGGCTGAGGGCTGAGGGATGTCAGGGCGGGCAGGAGGGTGAGAGCACACTGCACGTTGGGTCCGCCCGAAATTGGCACTAACCAGCGGTCAAACCGCTCTGAATCACCGAGTTTGACCAACACCACCTCGGCTGTAGCCTGCCGAATAATGGTATCTACCGCTGTGCCAAATACTCGGCCTGGGGTGCTAGTGCTGCCTTTCCAGCCCATGAGCACAAGGTCGATATGTCGTTCTTCAATCGCTTCCAACATTGCCTGAGCAGGATCGTGAGCCACCCGCACTTGGGTGTGCACCGAAATGGGCCACTGGCGGGCTAGCTGCTCCATTTGACGCAGCAAGCGGCGGCTATGGGTGGTGCGAACGGGAGTTTGGGCGGGAGACCGGGAGCGCGATACGGTATGAACATGCAGTAGCTCTAGCTCGTAGTGGCGATCGCGGGCAATGGCGGCGGCTAGCTTGAGCAAGGCGGGTGCGGTTTGAGGGTTGCTTAAAGGCAGCAGCAAGCGGCCTCGACCTGTGGCGGGCGATCGCGTCTGAAACACCACATACGACGGTTCAGGGCGCGGCCCTAGCGGCACTAGTTCACCGCTCAAATGATCCGACTCAGCCCGAATAATGTCGGCACGGGTAATGATCCCCACCAGCTTTTGCGCTTCCGTCACGGGCAACCGACTGATCTGGAACCGATTCAGCAAAAATAGCACATGCGTGAGTCGATCTTGAGGTGTCACCGTCACTGGCTGAGGCGTCATGATGTCGGCCAGAGTGACCTCTTCCAGGGCGGCGGGGCGGCGAGTCGGATCAGCCAGGTCGGTTTGGGTGACAATGCCCACCAGCCTGCCTTGATCTACCACCGGAAAGCCGCGATGGTGCGATCGCGCAAATGCCTGCATGGCTTCGGTCACCGTCATGTGGATAGAGAGCGTCTCCACCCGCCGCTGCATCAGCATGGCGGCGGTCAGAGTGTGCCAAGGGCCTGCTTGGGGCGCAGGCTGATCGAGATGAATACCGTTCCAGGCCAGCAGTTGGCCATAGATTGACCCACCCACCAAGTTATAAGACACCAGGTAGGCAATCACCGAGCCAATCATCAGCGGCAGCACTAGATTAAAATTGGCCGTAATCTCAAATACAATCACAATGGCAGTAATCGGCCCTCGCGTCACCGCACTAAAAAAGGCTCCCATCCCAGCTAACGCGTAGGTACTAGGAGAACTCAGCCCGTCAGCAAGACCCATCAACGATTCCAGCTGATGTGCCCCCGTGCCGACCAAGTACCCGAGGGCAGCGCCCAACACCAGCGATGGCGAAAAAATCCCACCGGGGGCACCAGAACCCACCGCCAGCAGCGTGAGCAAAAATTTGGCGACAAACGCTAGCAGCGTTACCTCCCAGCCTGCGTCCCCGGCGCTAATCATATCTTGCAAGCCTGTATTGTCGCGAAATGTGGCAGGCAATTGGGTGACAATTAGCCCCGAGACCAGACCCGCCAGTCCAATTCGACCGGGTAATCCCAGCGGCAACAGTCGTCGATTTAAGGCTAATCCAGTAAAGATACCGTGATGGAACAGCGCCCCCAGCAGGCCAGCCAGCAACCCCAATAGTAAAAATACGGGCACATCTTGTAGGGAAAAACTTGCCTCATAAGCCGTCATCAGCGGGTCGAGGCTGAGTCCGCGTCCACCCAACAGCCGCGACACCACCGCACCAATAAACGATGCCAGAATTGCCGTTCCCAGTGTGATCCCCGAGAAATCTTGCAGAAACTCTTCAACCACAAACAGTACGCCGGCGATCGGGGCGTTGAACCCAGCTGCCAGCCCCGCCGCAGTCCCCGCCGCAATCAGCTGGCGACGATATTCTGGCGAGGCTGGAATCCACTGGCTGAGCTGCGCCGCCAGAGCCGCTCCGACATGAACCGTGGGGCCTTGTCGCCCTAAATTCATCCCCGAGCCAACCACCAGAATTACACTAGCCAGCTTCACGATCGCCACCCGAAGATTGAGGGTGATCGGCACGTTAGCCAGCGCCGCCTTGACTTGAGGAATGCCGCTGCCCACGGCTTCTGGAGCCAGCCGTTCGACTAACACCCCTGCTAGCACGCCTCCTACCAAGCCAAACATAGGCAACACCCACCAGGCCGCAAACTGGTAAGACATCTGCACCCGCCAGCCGCCCAATAGCCCAATTCCCTGCTTTAACAGCACGGCTGCCAGACCAGACACCAGCCCAATCACACAGGCTTCAACAATTGCTAGTTGCTTAGACCCAATCAACAAGTCGCGAAGTGGCAGAACGAAAAAGGGCGATCGCATGACAAGGCAAAGCAAAAAGCTAAAGGATGCAAGTGGCAGTGTAGCCTGAATCCTTTAGCCTTGAGGGTTGAGATTGAATAGAGTTGCCTAGACGGGCGGCAGGTAGAAGAGCCGAATAGCGGCGCTTGCTGCCCTAACCGCGCTGCCAAAATTGCTTTTTGAGCTTTTTGCTAACCGCAATGTTGTGGGTGGTGTGGAAGTCTTGCTGAACCTTGTGGGTGAGACAGCGCGAGGCTTGGCGCACAATTTGATTTAGTAAGCGATCGCCCGTAGATTGAACCAATGCCTTAGGCAACGCTTGAATAAAGCGGGGAAACTGGATTATGACTTCTAGATCTAATTCCCATTCCACGTTGGTCAGCAGATCGACTGCATCAGCTATGGGCAAGCTACCTTCGGCCTCGGCTAAATGCATCGCCGCTTGAAAATTTACCTCATAGCCCGGTGCTTCATAGCCGGGGATCGCAATCGTTTCAATCCGATAGACCCCCTGTTGGTCTTGGGGCAGTAAATTCAACCCAATTTTAGGCTCAACTTCATAGCTAAAGGCACCAAACCGTCCAACCGTCAGATCGTAGCCACTTTCACCTAAGGACACAGCCGTCATTGGATGAGCACAACGGTGAAACCAATCTCGATGATTATTCAAGTAGTGAATCACTGTTTGGGCATCTGCCTGCATGGCCATGCAGCTAGCATAGTGGCCGCGAAAGTGCATTGGTTCAAAGTCTTGAGCGGTGGTTTCAGGACTGCTACCATCGCCCTCAACATAGGCAGATGTGACCCTAAACATGGAGTTGGATGAACCAGTTGACTGATGTTGAGCTGAACTTGCCTGCATAACACGCTACTTCTGATATCGGTTGCTGCTTACTCTGGCGCTTTCGATGCTTGGCGCTGGTCAAACCCATTCAGAATGAAGGGTTGACGTTATCGATTTAGCTCCAGCTCTCCCTAGTCATTAGTTCGTTACAAATTGGTGCGCTCTAACATACTCGCGCCGATTTGTAATCAAACTTTACCAAGGCTAACTTACTCTGACGGCTTGCGGCAACCATTGGGTATTGCGTAGAGCCATCATGCACCTGTTGAACCCAGCATAGCGTTCATAAATAGGGAACCACTATGCTCGATTTACGGAAAGATCGAATTTATCTTGTAAAATTTTTGAGGGCTAAACGGGGGTTTTACAGGGTTCTAAATGTTTCTACGGTGAAGCAGGGAGTTGGGTTGAATGGGTTGAAATGAGAGGTTTGGGCGATCGCTCTGGGGTGACTACACCCTGAAACAGAGGGTTTCCGGATGCGATCGCCAGCGGTGCTGATCGGCAGGGTGGTGCCCGCAGCAGGAAATGCAGTAACTACAGTTTTTTGGGCAAAGCGTTAATTTGATGACACCATAGGGTTTGGTGACTCTATATCTCTCAGCACTTTTCAGCAGGGGCAGAACCCATGAAAGCATTTGTGGCGGGCGCAACAGGGCGCACTGGACGCCGAGTCGTGGATGAGCTGGTGCGGCATAATATCCCTGTACGAGCTATGGTACGCAATCTGGAAACGGCCAAGGCCACGTTACCCACAACTGTGGAGCTAGTCGTGGGCGATGTTCTAGACCTTCAGCAAGTACGAGAGGCGATCGCAGACTGTACGGTTGTAATTTGTGCCACAGGAGCGGCTCCCAGTTTTGACCCGACTGGGCCTTACAAAGTGGACCTAGAAGGCACCAAAAACTTAGTCGATGTAGCTAAAGAAAAAGGGGTTGAGCAGTTTGTGCTGGTGACGTCGCTGTGTGTTTCTCAGTTCTTCCATCCACTTAACTTGTTCTGGCTTATCCTGGTATGGAAAAAGCAAGCAGAAGACTATCTAAAGCAGAGTGGGTTGGCCTATACGATTGTCCGTCCAGGCGGATTGA
>JAYUYI010000222.1:0-4852 GCA_043752545.1 Thermoleptolyngbya sp. | reverse complement strand
AGCGCTTTGCCCCGCGATAGCCCTGCACCGCGCAGCAGCTCGTCGGGTGTCGCCAAAATATCGGCAGCGGTAGGCCGAGTTGCTTCAGGATAGAGTTACAGAAATTGCCGATGAATGGTGCCCGCCGCTTTGCCAGAAAGCTGCTGGTAAATAATCGATTCTGTGAGCGAGTACAGCAAATCGCCGGTATTTTGCTGCTGATGCAGGGTGCAGTCTCCCACCTGCTCAATGGTGGCACCCAAGATAGGATCAGCCAGTTGCAAAGCCGCGATCGCCGCAGAGTAGTTCATAGAAGGAAGGATGAAGGTAGAAGGATGTTCGGCTTTGCCGCATTTATTCCGAGAAGCAAGCTATGCGAAGCGTAGGATGAGGAGAAGAGAGTCATTTTGTGGCGCATCCCTGAAGTTGAGGATCAAGCAATCAGATGTTCTATCTACTAACCTCACATTTCGAGAAGAATTTGCCATCTTTGAAGATTGGTGTGATCTCACAGCGCAATTTCACTAATTTTTGAGAAGGTTTAATAAACAATATACCCAACCTAATAAAGACTTTGTAAAGTCGCAAAACTGGAATTAGCGCTCTTCTGATTGAAGAAGGTACAATGCTTGACGAGTTGTATATCGTACTTCGCGGAAAACTGGAAGTTTCTCTTAAATCGAAAAGGGATAATAAAATTGCTGAACTTTGTAGAGGGTCTGTAGTCGGCGAAATATCTCTGATTGGCAATCGCCCCACTTCTGCAACTGTCCGCGCGATAGAGGACTCATTTGTTTTGTCGATTCCCCAAACCGCATTACTCAATCGTCTAGACAGAAATGTTGAATTCGCATCTCGCTTTTATCATGCAATTGCTATTTTTCTTTCCCATAGGCTGTTAGGTGCAAATAACCACGAGTTTAGCGACAATCCAGTTGGCTCTAAAAGTCTAAATACCCGTTATCCAAGAAGTTTTGATTACCGGATAATTGCTGATGCTAATTTGAAGTTGTTGCCTGCGGGGGGCTAAGGTGCTATGGTCTTTCTCATTCCAGTACAGTACAGGCAAGGGGCTTAATCCTCTTGTTCTGGAGCCTATGATGTACTTCATTCATCTGAAAACTGCTATAGCCAATCACTCTATTTATCCTGCTTCTGCGCAGAAGCAAGCTACATCCCTCAGGCTACGCGAAGCGTAGCCTGCTTCTCGGAACGAGTACGGCAAAGCCGAACATCCTACGCTTCGCGAACGCTAACGCGAACATCCTTCATCCCTCATCCTTTCCCCTTCCTCCTTTCCTTTCCAACTCACGCCGCAGCCGATACATCACCGTATCTTTGTCTACTTGCGCCAAGATTTCTTGGATGACGGTGTTTGCGCCTTCTTCTCCCCAAGTGCAGCCGCGTTCCAGGTAGGTTTGGGCGGCTTTGCCGACGCGGTAGGAGCCGTAGCCCGCTAGGGTAGATTGGGCGATCGCCGCACTGCCATAGGCCATGACGCCGCTGACGCCATCGAAGCTGGAGGCCACGGCTGAGGCGCTTTTGCCTGCGCCTAGCAGTAGTCCGCTGCCCAGCTCGCCCAGCAGCAGCCCGCCCGAACTCCAGAGAATGCTGTTCAGCAGTTTGCCCGCTTCGTAGCTGGTCATCGGCAGGCCGTAGAGCTTAGCTAGGGCGCGGATCATCAGCAGGTCGGTGACGGCACCGCCGAGCAAGTCCAACACGGCGATCGGGTTAATCGCAACGGCGATCGCTTTCCACTTGGTGTATTGCCAAATCAGCTCGTCGGCCTGGGTTTGGTTGAGTTTTACGGACTTACGGGCGATGCCTTGCTCTGTTTCTCGGGCTTGGCGCAGAGCGTTCAAGGCTAACAGTGACTTCCCTTCGCGCTGAATAATACCCAATAGCTTTTGGCGCAATTCGTCAATTTGGGGGGGAGGTGCTTCCCACTCATGGCTAACGGTGCCGTTTTCCCATTCCACCCGCACCTGGAGCGGCGCAGGCTGTGCCGCCACCAATAAAATATCTTCTGGCAACAAAAATGGCCGACCGCCTTCACTATAGCTGCCGCGACCTGGATCGCGCTCTTCAGCAAACAGCTCTTGTAGCTTCTGATAAATCGCCCGCCGATCTTGATTGGGATACAAGTCAGATTTGTTGAACACCAGCAATATCGGTTTATGGGCGTCTTGCAGCTCCGCCAGCGCCAAATATTCTGTCCGCGTCAAGTCACCTGCAATCACAAACAAAATCAGGTCAGCTTGGCGAGCCACATCTCGCGCCATTTCGGCTCGCGTTTGGCCACCCACCTCGTCTAAACCTGGTGTGTCGATTAGCTCCACTCGGACGTCGCCTTCCGCCTGCGCCCAATAGACCGAGCGGGGATATTGGGTGACGCCGTTGAGTGGTCCTGTTGTCAGCAGCTTTTGGCCAATCAGCGCATTAATCACCGCCGATTTGCCCCGGCTGACTAGGCCAAATACGGCCACCCGCAGCAGGTTGCAGCTCAGTTTATCTAACGCGCCGTTGAGCTGATCGAGATCCGTTTTCAGCGATGCCTGCAACTCCACATCCGACCCATGCCGTCGAGGCGATCGCACTTTCTGAGCATAGCGACTAACGGCCTGCCGCAAACTGGCGCGCGCCCGCTGAAAATGGGCATCCTGCAACCCCACTGGAATCAAGCCAGTGAAAGGATTGTGCGTCTGAGAGGGTTCACTTGAAGGAGGTTGGGTCAAGGGAGGAGGAACTTACGAGGGATTAGCTTCTATTGTTGCCGAAGCAGAGGACGGAAAGGAGTGCGGGAATTTGGGGAAAACCGTAAAAGCAGGATTAAAAAAGCAGCATCAAAGAGAGCAGCATCAAAGATGGCCGCTGACCCAAACACCTGTCATCCGTTCTACGGGGCTAGCACCGCCAGCGCTTGGGGCACCACCCGAAACATGGCGGGGGTTTCGCTGGTGAGTTCGCCGTCGGTATTGATGGCGTGGGGTTTGCGGGTATAGATTTCGATGGCCTGAGCCTGGATGCCGCGCACCCAGGGCAGAGTGGCGTGTTCACCTCGGCGCATGGTCAGCAGTAGCGGAATCATTTGCCACCAGCGCTGCACTTCGAGGCTGTAGAGGTCGAGACGCTGGTCGTCGATCGCGGCATCGCTAGCCACCGCCAGACCGCCGCCATAGTAACGCCCGTTGCCCACGGCAATCTGGAGCGTTTTGACTGAAATGGATTCACCGTTGACGCGGATTTCGGCGCGAAATGGGCGGGTTTGGGAAATGACCTGCATGGCGGTGACGGCATAGGCCAACACGCCCCAGCGTTGTTTTGCCCCAGCTGATAGCCGCCTGGTAATTCCCACGCTTAGCCCTAAACTGGCCACGTTGAAAAAGTGCTTGCCATTGACGCAGCCTAGGTCAATGTAGCGGATATGGTTGGCGGCGATCGCACTACAGGCTGCGGGAATGGTGAGCGGTAGGCCGAGGGTGCGTGCTAGGTCGTTGGCAGTGCCCAACGGCAAAATTCCTAGCGGCAGTTTTGTGTCTAGCAGCACATCCACAATCCGGTTCAGCGTCCCGTCGCCGCCGCCAATAATCACCAGATCCACGTCATTGCGATGCTGCCGAATGATGTCCGATAGCTCCTCAGATCGCTTCGAGGAAATTGTGATCAAATCAAAATCGAGATCATGCAGCGCCTCCACCGCCTGAGCCAGACTGGTCTTTCCTTGCCGTGCGTGACGATTGACAAATAAAAGTGCCCGTTTAGTCATAGCTCTGCACCAGGGTTGGGTTTTGCTCCATACCCTCACCCTATACCTTAATGCCTCACTGTTTTCTACTCTATTTCTATAGTTGGAGATACCCTCGCTCTATGGACTTGTCGATCAGGTGCTGCACCGTTGCCCACAGGTCGGGTGCGCCCTGCTGCACGGCCTGCATCCGCCATAGGACGCGATCGCGAGTTACGCCGTGCTCTTTCCAGGTACCGCCCTGGTTTTGATAGTTGTGTAAAAAGGGCTGGAAGCAATCTAATGCCTTGGCAAATTGGGCATCTGCCGTTTCAGCCGCTTCAAATTCGTTCCAGAGGGTGCGCAGTGGGGTCGCTAAATCAGTTGGCAGTAAGCCAAATAGTCGATCGGCGGCGTGCTGTTCGCGGATGGCTTTGTCTTGGTTAGCTTGGACGTCAAACGCAAAGGTGTCACCCGCGTCAATTTCAACCAAATCGTGCAGCAGCAGCATTTTGAGCACCCGCAGCAAATCGACAGGTGTGGCTGCATATTCCTGGAGCGCGATCGCCATCATGGCTAGGTGCCACGAGTGCTCGGCGCTGTTTTCCCGCCGCGACCCGTCGGTTAGCCTGGTTTGGCGCAAAATCTGCTTCAGCTTGTCAATTTCTACAATGAAATCGAGCTGTTGAGTCAATCGAGAGGTCGCCATACCGTCGCGATCGCCTAAGCAGAGCAGATTTTCCTCGTTCAGACCTTCCACGTCTACAGCAAGCCAGCAAAATGCAGCGGACCCTGGCCGCTAATTAGCTCCAGCAGCAGCGCTAAAAAGCCCAGCATGGCAATGCGACCATTCCACACTTCGGCGGCGGTGGTCATGCCCCATTCCCAGCGTTCGGGTGGGTAGATCTTTACTTTCTTTTCGGGGCGAGCAATTTGGTCGAGCGTGAGGCTGGGGGCGTTGAGGGCATCAATCACCATGTCGGCCAGGTCATTAATAAACACCGGGTGAGTGTTGAGCGCAGGCACACGTTGGAAGTGGTGAATCCCAGCTGCTTCAGCAATTTCACGATATTCAATGTCGATTTCTTGCAGGGTTTCGATGTGCTCTGAGACAAAGCTAATGGGTATGACTAGCAGATTGTCTACCCC
>JAYUYI010000221.1:0-1838 GCA_043752545.1 Thermoleptolyngbya sp. | reverse complement strand
GCTGGTTTATGCCGAAACAGGCTCAGCAGTTGACCTAGTGATGATTGATGGAAAGGTCATTATGAGCAATGGCACACTAAGAACACTGGATGAATATCAAATTACTCAAAATATCAATTCAATTCATTGCCAGATATTAGCTGAACTCAATTATGCTGAAGCTAGCGTGAACAGTTTTTTACCCTATTATCGTAAAATCTATGAACGGTGTTTACAAGAATCTGTGAATCCAAAAATTATCATGTTTGATAATTCTCATAATTAAATTCTCATAATTAAATCCTAATAATTCACAGATCCTGACTGTTGGCAAAGGCGATACGTTACAAAAAGATTATAGTTTTCAAAGCGGCGACCTTCACCAAAATTGGTGAGCTTAATATTGACAGATATATCCCGAAATGAGGGGCGAATTCCACTCATCCTCATCGCCGTTCCATCATCCAACTCCTCCATCCCCAGCCGCAGCGTATGGTAATCGCAGCCCAATAGTTGACCTGGTTGACTGACAAATCTTTTACCCCTCATCCCCCCACCCCTTCTCCCACAAGGGGAGAAGGGGAGCTAGAGGTAAAGTCTTGGCCCCTCTCCCCTCTCCCGCTCTGGGAGAGGGGTTGGGGTGAGGGGGATCGGAGTTTTGTCAGTCAATTAGATAGTTGACTGAATATAGCCAAAAGTCAGCCCAAACGTTTGAAAAGTCAGCTTTTCAGACAAGTCGTCTAACGGTTTGAGGCAAAACTGTCTTGCCAAACGGCGAAATGTTAATTTATAAACCGCAGATCCAGACCTCGGTTATGCCAGAGCTAACCGCTAGCTTAATTTTTGTGAGATAGTTAAACTGGCTCTCCAAGATGGGAGACGTAGTGCTGCCCTCGCTTACAACCCATCGGTTAGTTCATGAACGTTTACTGCACTCGTCCTGACTGTCAAAAGCCGGCGAACACCCTTGCTGAGGAATGGTTGGCCAGCGAACCCAAGCAGTCGCTGCATTGCGCTAACTGCGGTATGCCGTTGGTGCTAGAAAACCACTATTTGCCGCTAAAAGAGCTATCTTCTGGTGGGTTTGGCCGAACGTTTTATGCTTGGGATTTGAAGTATAGGGCAACGCCGGGGTTTCAGTACGAGTGCGTGATTAAGCAGCTCAAACCGAGCAGTGCGATCGCCCGTTCAGCCATCCCTCGAATTGAGCAATTTTTTCAGGACGAAGGCAAGGTACTGCAACGGTTAAAACACGAGCAGATTCCGAAACTCTGGCACTATTTTGAAGTCGTGCCGCCGCCAGATTTACAATTTATTAACCCATTGCCCAACCAGCAAAACCTGTTCTATCTGGTGCAAGACTACATTGAAGGGCAAAATCTGGAGGAGGTGCTGAAGGCAGAGGGCGTATTTTCGGACGCGCAAACCGTTGTGGTTCTAGAGCAAATCCTGCATGTTTTACGATACGTGCATAAGTCGGTGCAGGGTGTACGGGTGATTCACCGAGACATCAAACCGACCAATATCATGCGCGATGGTGCAGGCACGCTGCATCTGATCGACTTTGGGGCAGTCAAACAGATTTTTGAAAAAGGGATGTCTCCCGATCAGGCGACAGCGATTGGTGCACCGGGATACATGCCGCCCGAGCAAGAGCGGGGGGAGTTGATCGAACCGTCGTCTGATCTGTATTCACTGGCGGTCACCTGCATTCGATTGCTCACCAATAAGCGCCCGCAAGAGCTGCGGCTCGCCTCCGATCGCAAATTCTGGAAAGCCTCTGCTAGCGTTCGTAAAAACCTGGCCAAAATTTTAGATCGAATGCTAGAGCCGGAGGCAAAACGGCGCTACCAATCGGC
>JAYUYI010000220.1:0-4860 GCA_043752545.1 Thermoleptolyngbya sp. | reverse complement strand
GAACCTCTCCGATCGATTTAGTCAGCAATCTCCGCTCCGCCGTCCGAGATTGGCGCGAAGCCTTCTACATTGGAGCCAGCGATACCACCATTCAACTTCTGAATCACTGGTTTGGCCGCGCCCACCGTCAAATCACAGCCAACGGCGAAGACTTTGAATTTCGCTACTATTTTTGTCAGCGAGAGGCGATCGAAACCTTAATCTACCTCAAAGAAGTCCGCCGCCTAGAATGCCTCTCGCAAATCATCGCCGAGTTTGGCGGCGCAACCGCCGAACTGCAAGCCCTCGGCATCACCGAAGGCGAAGATAGCTGGAGCCGCTACGCCTTCAAACTCGCCACAGGTGCAGGCAAAACCAAAGTCATGAGCCTCTGCATCGTCTGGAGCTACTTCCACGCCCTGCGCGAATCTGACTCCGAAATGGCACAGCACTTTGTCGTCATCGCCCCCAACCTCACCGTCTACGAACGCCTCAAAGACGACTTCGGCAACGGGCGCGTGTTTGACACCGATCCACTAATTCCCCCCGAATGGCGCGGCGACTGGAATCTCTCTGTGGTGCTGCAAGACGAAGCCAGCGGCGCAGCTACAGGTGGCACGCTCTATCTCACCAACATTCACCGCCTCTACGAAAAACGTAAGCAAGCCACCGATGATGGCTATGCCTGGATGGGTCCTCCCGTCTCCAAATCCAAAGCCCTCGATACCAGGGCGGCATTGCGGGACAGAATTACCAGCCACCGCCGCGTCATGATCCTCAACGACGAAGCCCACCATGTTTGGGACTCCGGTTCCGCCTGGAACGAAGCCATCCGCTCCCTGCACGAAACCCTCTTGGCGCGCAGCGGCACCAAACTCGTCGCCCAACTCGACTTCTCCGCCACCCCCAAAGACAACAAAGGACTCCTGTTCAAACACATTGTTTGCGACACGCCCCTCGGTGAAGCCGTCGATGCGGGCATCGTCAAAACGCCGTTGATTGGGCAAGCCAGTCGCAAACTGGTCGAACAAGCCGACGACAACGCTGCCTACCGCTGGGAACAGCACTTGCTCCTGGGCTACGACCGCTGGAAAGCCAGCCGCAGCGAATGGGAAGCCAGCGGCAAGAAACCTCTGCTATTCATCATGTGCGATGACACCAATGCCGCCGACCAAATTACCCAACGCTTCAACAGCGACCCGCTATTTGAGCAACTCAACGGCAAAACCATCAACCTGCACACCAACCTCAAAGGTAAACTCAAAAAAGTTGGCAAAGGCAATAACGCCCGCTACGAATTTGTTGAAGACGAAAAAGCGATCAACGACGATGACCTGAAAGCCCTGCGTAAACTCAGCCGCGAACTCGACAGCAACACCAGTCCCTATGTCTGCATTGTCTCCGTGCTGATGCTCCGCGAAGGCTGGGACGTGCGAAATGTGACAACGATTGTTCCGCTGCGTCCCTACAGTTCCAAAGCCAATATTCTGCCCGAACAAACCCTCGGTCGAGGCTTGCGCCGCATGACTCCCCCCGGTCAAGCCAGCGAACTGGTCACCGTGATCGAACATCCCGCCTTCGCCAGCTTGTATGCCCAGGAACTCGCACAAGAAGGATTGCCGATCGAAATCGTCGATCTCGATCGCGTCCCCGCTACCACCATTTCCATCTTTCCCGATGAAGCCCACAAAGACGCAAACCAGCTAGACATCCAGATTCCCACCCTCACAGCAGGCTATCGCATCGTCCCCAAACTGGAAGGACTCACTCTCCAAGATGTCAAAAAAGCCTTCAAACCATACAAACCCCTACCGCTCAGCAAACAGGGAAACAGCGAAATTCAATACGAAGGGCGACACCTCTTCACGGGCGAAATCATCCAAAAGCTCCAGCTCAATCTGCCATTGCTAGAATCGGGCATTGGAGCCGTTTCTTACTACGTCAAACAGTTAGAAACCATTTGCAAACTGCGAGGACTGCATGCGATTCTGGCTCCCCTGATTCAGACTTTTTTGGAAAGTATTCTATTTGAGCAAAAAAGTACCCTATTCGATCCAGCCCTAGTCGCTCGTTTAGCAGACTCCGATGTAGGCGAACATCTTCGGGCTGTGTTTGTGCCCTTAATCCGCAGCCGCACCACCACCACCGAAACCCGCTTAGCCGGATCAGCCCCCAAATCCCTCAATACCTGGAAACCCTATCAAGTCACTCTCAGCGAACGCCGTCCAGCCCTAGAAGCCGATAAAACGCTATTCAATCTCGTCACCTGCAACCGTGAATTAGAAGTCGCTGTAGCCAAGTTTTGCGATCGCGCCCCCGATGTCGCCGCTTTCGCGAAAAACGCTGGGTCACAATGTCTCCGAGTTGATTATTTGGCAAATGGCGATCGCCTCGCCTTCTACACCCCTGACTTCTTTATTCGCACAATCGACCATCACTACTATCTAGTCGAAACCAAAGGTCGAGAAGATCGAGATGTGCCCTTGAAAGCAAAGGCAGCGATCGCTTGGTGTGAAGCAGCAAGTTACCCTCATCCCCTAACCCCTTCTCCCAAGCTGGGAGAAGGGGAACAAGATCCGGCTCCCCTCTCCCAGCTTGGGAGAGGGGCTGGGGGTGAGGGCAATTCCTTGCAATGGCAGTATCTCTACATTCCCCAAGGTGTTTTTGAACGCATGGCAGGCGATACCGTAACTGAACTTGCCCGTGCCTGTGCCCCCGCCCTGCAAAACCTGCTCCAAGCCGAAGAATTTCAAGACTTGCCCCTATTTGTCAACTTTGGACAAGCCGATGATGAGGCAACCGCGATCGATAGTCTGATTGACCCAGAAATTCTCAATGCCCTCCCCTCTCGCTATCGCCGCGCTGCCGATCAAGCCGTCATGCTATACCGCTTTTTTGAAAACAAAGAGGGGATGAATTACGCCCCAGTCTTCACAGCCCTATTGGGTTCGATCGATGAAGTCGCCAAAGGTTTCATTGTGCGCCGCCTTCAGCCAGAGTTGCCGATTACCGTAGATGAACAAAAAGCCTGGTTTACGCCCTACATGGGGAGTGTCGATTCTCCTGCGGAGACGCTGCGCGATCGCAAAACAGAGGACTACTACCGCAAGCTCGCACAAAATCTGAAACGCACCTTGGTATTTAACAACGGACTGTCGCTGATTGGTTTACTGCGATCATGTTTAGACTATGCCCTCAACGACACCACAAAAATCGGTGGCGTATTTGAAGCCTTGCATACTCAGTTGCGCTTTCAAGGCGGACGTAAATTTCTGGAAACCGTCACGCGCATTAATAACTTTCGCAATACCTACATTGCCCACCAGGAAAAAGAGTTAACCGATAGAAACATCGCTGAGCAAGAGCTAAAAATTTGGATTGAAGCCTTGCATATGATTGAAAAGTAAACGAAATGTACTTGCCAAGCGGGATAACAAATCGTTCGTGTAGCGTCTCCGCAGGAGTTTGGAGCCGACCGCCGAGAGGTTATCTGTGAGAATCGGAAGTTCTCTGCGGCGGCTCATCTCAAGTGAGTTTGTCTGTTAAACAAGCGCCAGTCTTGCACAATGATCGACCCCACTGTTTTGGAACAGGTATAGAGTTATGTACGAACCGCACACGCCATCACCTCGTGAATCGGTTGATGACGACAGATTAAGATCCGCCGCCTCTAAAAACAGGTCACCTCTAACCTACTTCGTGTTGACCTTCGCACTCTTTATCCCGTTTTGGGTGGCTGGTTCTTTGACCAACCTCCAACTACTCCCAGCTATCCCCGTCAGTGCAATTGGTGTTGTCTGCATGGTAGGGGCAGCCTCGATCCTGGTCTACCGTGAGAACGGTCTGGTGGGTGTGGCAGAATTGCTGAAGCGATCCTGCGATTTCAAGCGAGTCAGCGCGAAGAGCTGGTACGTGCCGACCATCCCGCTAATGCCATGCATTATGGTTTTCTCCTACGTCGTCATGAGTTCCATAGGTGTGCCGCTACCTGCCCCGCATTTCTCATTCATAACGACGATTGTCCTATTCGCTGTGTTCTTCATCGCTGCTCTCGGTGAAGAGTTGGGTTGGTCGGGGTACGCCATCGATCCATTGCAGGAGCGTTTTGGATTAAAGGCGATCGCGCTCGTGCATCAGCATCATTCATAGTCCCGTTTTTAGGAGAATGAATGGGCGATCGCTAGCGCTGGTCTGGAGTTAGAGCCGTTGGGTCACTGATATGACGTTGTAACGCATTGCTAAGCGCTACCCAATTCACCACGCTCAGGTCTTCAGCACGAACCTGGGGATTGAGGTGCAGGGATTCTAGCAGTTGGGACAAGGCATCGCGGTCGATGATGCTTTGCAGATTGTTACGCAGCATTTTGCGCCGGGTGGCAAATCCCAGTTTGAGGATCATGTCGAGATGGCGAGGACTGTGGGCGACGGCCTCACAGTCGCGCGGCACCAGTCGCACCACTGCCGAATCTACCTTGGGCGGTGGCTGAAAGGCGCGCGCCGGAACCTGACAAATCCATTCGCAGGCAGCAAGATACTGCACCCGCACCGACAGCGCCCCAAACGCTTTGGAGCTAGGTTTAGCACACAGTCGCTCTGCTACTTCCTTTTGCAACAGCAGCACAATTGAGTCGAACGGGTTGGGGTTGGGCGTGGCGATCGCCCCCAGCAACCGCTCTAGAATTGGCCCCGTAATGTTGTACGGAATGTTGGCGACCACCTTATTGGGCTGCTGAAAGTTGGGGAACGGAGCCAGAATTCCGTCTAAATCAATTGACAGAATATCGCCTTCTAGCAACAAAAAGTTTTTGACATTGCCGATCTGCTGCACCAGCAGCTTACACAAATCGCGATCGATTTCGACCGCCAGCACCGCTGCCGCTA
>JAYUYI010000219.1:0-1843 GCA_043752545.1 Thermoleptolyngbya sp. | reverse complement strand
CTGTGAAGCATATCTTCCGATGTAAAGCTCAAAGTACGTTACTCCTGTAAAAGGGTTTTCTTCGGGAAGCCCGCGCTTTATTGCTCCGCAATGAGCGTCGGGAGGATTTCACGCAAACGTTGACATTCCGAGGTCAGGGGGGACATCTTGCCAGCGACCTTGGCCAACGGCACGAATGGCTTCTTTGAGGGAAATCGCTCCGGTATAGAGCGCCCGCCCAACGATCGCTCCGGTGACCCCGACTGGCGCTAGTGCCAGCAGGCTGAGCAAATCGGTCGTAGAACTCATACCGCCAGAGGCAATGACGGGAATTGAAATGGCGGTTGCTAACTCCCGTAGAGCTTCTAGATTAGGCCCTTGCAGGGTGCCATCCCGATAGATATCGGTGTAAATAATCGCAGCCGCGCCACACTCTGCCATCTGCTGAGCTAGGGCGATCGCCTCTACTTCTGAGGTTTCTAGCCAGCCCCGAGTCGCTACTTTGCCATTGCGAGCATCAATCCCGACGATAATTTGGTCGGGAAACTCTTGGCAAAGCTGGGCGACTAAATCTGGCTGCTCAACGGCCACGGTACCCAAAATTGCCCAGCGCACACCCAAATTCAACAGGTCGGCCACGCTCTGGCGATCGCGCAATCCACCGCCAACTTCAACTGGAATATCGAGGGTGTGCGCGATCGCCTCAATCACAGCCTGGTTCACCGGATAGCCCGCCTTCGCCCCGTCTAGATCTACCAAATGTAGCCGAGTTGCCCCCTGCTCAGCCCACTGGCGGGCGATCGCAATCGGATCCTCATCAAATACTTCAGACTGAGCATAGTCTCCCTGATACAGCCGCACACAGCGCCCGTCTAGGAGATCAATCGCCGGAATTACATCCATCTCTCTCGCCTCAACCGTCTATCGGTTTATGATCAATCTTGGCTATTCTATCGGCTAAGCGCATGACCCAGGGTGGCAAAAATAGGCTCATGCCAGAGCAGCGTTGGGATTAATTTGGCGGGGTAAGCTGTACTAAAACCTGTGTGATCAGCTAGAGTCATAGTAAAGTAAGCTTCTTCTTGACAGGAAACTTTCCCCGCGTGAGCCAGCAAGTCGGCAAAATGTACAGGAGTCAGCCTCATAATTCTCGTTGGAGTCAGCCGATCTGGATCCCCTGCCTCCGGTTGGAAGCCCTTGTCCGCTAGCCCTTACCGACTGGGACGGGAAGAGGCTGAGGGTAACAGCCCCGCCTCGCGTGTTTTGCTGCCTAATAGTCAAGAGCTTTGGGTCACCGACAAGCTGCTGTTTGGCTTTCAGCGCTGTCATCGCCGCGCTTTTTTAGATACCTACGGCAACTCGGCCGATCGCGATCCGCCCAGCGATTATTTATTGAAACTGCGGCAAGACGGAGCGGTGCACCAGCGCGAGGTGATAAGTCATCGCCCCACTGCCGAACCGCGCTACCCCCGCTCTAACTGGATCGCCGGAGCCGCTGCAACACTAGACCTGATGCATCAAGGAGTCGATCAAATTACTCGCGGGGTGTTGCTGGGCGTGGATCCCACCGGGGCAAACCTGGTCAGTTGTCCTGATTTGTTGATTAAACAACCCGGCGATTCGATTTTTGGCGACTGGCTCTATGTCCCCATGGATATTCGTTTGGGTAAGCGTCCGAAGCTGGACTACCAAATTTCGGTGACGTTTCATGCGTATGTCTTGGCGTCGGTGCAGGAAGCGTGGGCAGAGACTAGCTGGCTGATGTTGCGGCAGCGGGGAACCTATGCGGTTGACCTGGTGGAGATGCTGCCCAAAATGCAGGAGACATTAGAAGACTGTGTGGCGATGCTGCGATCGCAGCAAG
>JAYUYI010000218.1:0-1847 GCA_043752545.1 Thermoleptolyngbya sp. | reverse complement strand
TTGAGCCTGCTCCCGCTGCTGATAGGCATCAATCAAATCTGGAATCACCCGATTTAGATTGCCAGCTCCTAAAAAGATGGCCAAGTCTCCTGGCTCTAGCGCTGTGGCCAAGAACTCGGAAACGTCGCTTAAGCTGGGCTGGAACACCACGTTGGGATGATGGTTGGCGATCGCCTCTGCCAGCTGCTGACCGGTAATATCGACCAAGTTAGATTCGCCTGCACTATAAATCTCTGTCGTCACCACTAGGTCAGCTTCGCCAAATGACCGAGCAAATTCTTGTAAAAATGTTTTGGTTCGGCTATAGCGATGCGGCTGAAAAATAGCCACTACCCGGCGTGGTTGGTCGGCAGCTCCCGACTGCACCCGCAGCCGAGCCGCAGACAGCGTCGCTTGAATTTCGCTGGGGTGGTGGGCGTAGTCATCAATAAACAAAATCTGATGGGCTTCACCCCGACGCTCAAAGCGACGACGTGCGCCTTCAAACCCTTGTAACCCATCGGCAATTTGTTCAAAGCTGAGGTTCAACATGCGCCCCACCGCCACCGCCGCCAAGGCATTGCTCAGATTATGCCGCCCTAATAGCGCGATTTTGAGGTGTCCCAAGGGCTTGCCGCGTTCCCAGACGCGAGCGACGGTGCCCCCTGACTGGCAGGTGATTTGATCGACCGTATAGTCGGCTGATCGTTCTGGATAGAGGCTGTAGCTCACGGTTGTGGGCAATTCTTGCCGCACCAGATCACAATCCCAGCAGCCCACCAGAGCCTTACAGTTGCCTGCAAATGCCTGAAAGATTTGCACGACTTCATCCACGCTGGCATAGTGATCAGGATGGTCGAGTTCAATATTAGTAATGACGCCAATTTCGGCAGATAGCTTTACCAGCGACCCGTCTGATTCATCGGCTTCGGCTACCAGATATGGCCCTTCCCCGGTGCGGGCGTTGCCCTCCCAGGCGCTGACTTCGCCACCCACCACAATTGTTGGATCTAGCCCTGCCCGCATCAGCAGATAGCCGATCATGCTGCTGGTGGTGGTTTTTCCGTGGGTGCCCGCGATCGCTATCCCCCGATATTCGTGCATTAACGCCGCCAGCAAATCAGAGCGATGGAAGATGGGGCAGCCCAAATCGAGAGCGGCGCGATATTCAGAGTTGTTGCAGTTGATGGCTGTCGAGCAAATCACCTGCGGCAGGTTGTGTGCCTTCTGTGCAACAAGCGATCGCGGCTCTGTGGTCGCTAGACTTGCCACTACCCCACCGACTTGCAGCGGCAGCGCTTCAGCGACCGAACTCTCTGTCGAATTGAAAAACTCCAGATTGGTTGCATCTTGACTCAAGAAAATATGAGCACCCTGCTCCTGAAGGCGCTTCGTCATATGATTGAGGCAAATATCTGAGCCAGACACTGGCAAACTTCTCTTTGCCAACACATAGGCCAGTGCCGACATGCCAATGCCACCAATACCGATGAAATGAAACGGTTTCCCGCTGAGATCGACAGGGTTCAGCATTCTAGCTCCTCACACACCACACCACACTAATATCACGCGATATCATAACAAGAATTATTTATTCTCGATATAGCTACATTGAACCGGGTAATTTCACGGAATCATCGCCCCATGATGGACTCCAAAATCATGAACTCCCCGCTCGCTGAAATATCTGACTTTTAATCAAGAATGCCCCAAGCATACGTGAAATATTGGTACATCAAGTCACCAAAAGTAATCCAGATCGGCTTGGATCTCTCAAATACCAGAAGCAAAGGGAAAAAAAGATAAAACCGAGTAGAAGAACGGCTCAACTGAACCCTGGGTGGTTTAGCTGAGGGGCTTGGAGAACC
>JAYUYI010000217.1:0-1852 GCA_043752545.1 Thermoleptolyngbya sp. | reverse complement strand
GTCCTCTGCGGTTAAAACGGTTTGCCCAACTGGCTTACACAAGAATGGGAGGCGATCGCATTCGGTTCAACCAGGCATAGATTTTTCTCTGTACTGCTAGTCACCCTTCCGGCTTCAAAGCTAGAGTTGATTCGCGCTCTGCAACGCCTTAGAGTCAGAAAGCCCGCGTTTGCCTCAGTTTGTTAAAAGTCGTGAATTTTTTGCCCTCTAGCCTGACCCACTTCACCCCCTACGCCGCGTTGGTGCTGACGATCGCCGCCCTGCAAGATTTCTTGATTGGCGACCCGTGGAACTGGCTGCATCCGGTGCAGGTGATGGGCTGGGCAATTGGCGGCTACAGCCAGGTTGTGCTGAAACGGTTGGGATCTGAGGGCTTAGCGGTCAAACTGGCGGGTGTCGTACTGGCGATCGCGCTGATTGTCGGCAGTGGGCTACTGAGCTGGCTGGCTGTCCATAGGGCGCGGCTGTTGCACCCGTTGGTCGGGCTGGCGGTTGAGAGCACCCTGCTAGCCAGTTGCTTGGCTGGACGGAGTTTGCGCCAAGCCGCCGAAGAGGTGTTGCAGCCCCTAGCCGCTGGCGATCTAGAAGCCGCCCGCTTGCGCCTCAGCCGCTACGTCGGACGCGATACGGCTACCTTGCCCGAGCCAGAAATTTTACGGGCGGTCTTGGAAACCGTGACCGAGAATGCCACCGATGGTGTCATGGCTCCCTTATTTTGGGCGATCGCCGGAGCCTTGACCCCGTGGGGCAGCGTGCCGTTGGCGATCGCCTACAAAGCCGCTAGCACCCTAGATTCGATGGTGGGCTACAAAACCCCGCCCTATCGAGATTTGGGCTGGTGCAGTGCGCGGCTAGACGACCTGTTCACCTGGTTGCCCTGCCGTTTGACCGTATTTACCCTGGCGCTGCTCTCCGGCCAACCGCGCCATGTCTGGCAGCTTTGCCGCCGCGATGCCCCACAAGACCCCAGCCCCAACGCTGGCTGGAGTGAATGCGCCTATGCGGCTGTGCTGGGCGTGCAGGTGGGCGGTGCCAATACCTATCGCGGGCAGACATCCCACAAACCGCTGCTGGGCAATGCCAGCCAACCGATCACCCCAGAGCGGATTCGGCGCGCCATGGGGCTAACTCGAACCAGTGTGTGGTGGTGGCTAGGTTTGGCCGTCGCGAGTTTGGTTGGCGCTTATGCCGTTGGATGATTAGGTTGGATGATTAGTTAGGCGCGGTACATTGAGGCGATCGCACAGCCAAGCACCAAGCGGCATATCGGTCGGGCTCAAGTCTTGCAGAGCCACAGAAACCGCGAATTCTACTTCATCTAGCGTAAAACTGTAGCCATGTTCTGCCCCCATCTGCACCAATCGCTGCACCGAATTGGCCGGGTTAGAAAACTGCATAAATTGTTCTTGCAGGACTGAATCCTGCATTATTCGCTGACAAAACCGATTTAGATTTTCCTTAGACATGACCGCTTCTCCGTGGTAAACGATGCGTAAAATTAACCCTGATGGGGCAGATACAGATACCCAGCTCAGACACGTCCTACAATTGAGTCCAATTGAGTCCATTAGATTGCCTGTATGAACGCCGTTTAAGGACGTAAATCGTTTCCCAACAGCGCTGAGAAACGATTTACGCAGGAAATCTATTCAATTTTAGGTATCCTCATTCCTTCAACTCCCCATCAACGCCATCCGGGTTTTCTTACCGTGCGATCCGCTATTCCCCCAGACGCTATGTCCCCTGAAGTGGTCGAAATTCTTTCTGCTGACGAAGTGCGCCGAACATTGACCCGTCTGGCCTCACAGATTATTGAGCGATCGGGAGATGTGTCTAATTTGGTGCTCCTGGG
>JAYUYI010000216.1:0-11477 GCA_043752545.1 Thermoleptolyngbya sp. | reverse complement strand
GGCGATCGCCACGATACCCAAGACTATACGGCAACTTTCCGCCGATACACTGAATTGGTATAACCTTGAGAGAGTTTCCCTGCTCCGCCTAATCTGGGGTGATCTGCAAGAAACTTTTTTCAGATAACTCATTGTCTAAAGTTAGTGGAACTCATGCCCCTCTATACTTTCAAAGATAAACAAATTACTGAAGTCCAGAACACACAGTTTGGCGTAGAGAGAATTCAAGAGCGTACTGACCTCCAAGCTGCTCTAAGAGATAAAATTACAGTCATCTCTCCAGATACTTTGGTCATTGCTGAAGAGTTTTCGGAATGGACTGAAGGAGCTAGAAGAATTGATCTGCTTGGCATTGACAAACAAGCAAACTTGGTAGTCATCGAACTTAAAAGAGATGATACTGGTGCCCATATGGAACTTCAAGCGCTACGCTATGCCGCTATGGTTTCTACTCTGACCTTCAAAAGAGCTGTTGAAATCCACCAGCAATATCTTGAAAAACGTTGTATTGCTAAAAATGCTGAAGAAGAAATTCTCAACTTTTTGGGCTGGAGTGATTCCTTGGAAGAGCAATTCCCAAAAGATGTCAGGATTGTTTTAGCATCGGCCAACTTTTCTAGAGAGCTAACTACAACGGTAATGTGGCTCAACAATCGAGGTCTGGATATTCGTTGTGTTCGGCTACAACCTTATAGACTTGGGCAAGAGCTTCTGCTTGATATTGAACAAATTATCCCGTTGCCAGAAGTGGAAGAGTACCAGGTGAGGGTGCGAGAACAAGCATCAGCTCAGAGAGCTGCTGCCAGTTTTATTAAAGACAAGACACAATATCAGTTCCTTGAGAAAACTTATAATAAGCGTCAGCTTGTACTGGCTATCGTTACTTATTATCTCCAAACACACCCAGATATAACTTTCGATCAATTACGCCAGATATTCCCCGATGAAATTCATCGTGCCTATGGCGTTGTTGCTTTGCTAGAAAAGGCTAGAGAAAAGGGAGGGGCTAAACGCTACTTCTTAAACAAGGAGCAATTACTTCAAACCGGAGATAGTGAGACAATTGCCGTTTGTAACCAGTGGGGGATTGGTAATATCAGTCCTATCCTTGAAATTGCCAAGAATCAGGGATACCAAGTAGAAGAACTCTAAAAACTGGGTTACACCCACCAGCAGATAATTCAGTTAAGTTTGAAGTTGCGTTATTTACAGGTAGCTAATACTGCGTTGGTACGGCGGCAGAAAAGTTACTGGTAAGAATTCTTGTTAGTGACGGGGTAAGCCTTAAAAGCCTCAGTATTCTCTCAAATATGGTAATTCTTTAAAAAGTGCTGGTTAGACACTTCTGTACTTAAGTATTTATTTAGAAAATAGCACAAATGAAGACTAAGTTCCTGTCAGCTTATAGACTTTGTTCGTTTTAGTGATCCCATTTCCTAACTATGCTAGAACTTGGAGAATTCCAGGTTGATTGATGAGCGACATATGGATTACTAGAATATGTATGGGAATTTCATTTAGTTTTTATTTAGAAGTTGAACCAACACTTTGCATTAATATTTTGGGATAAAAACAAGCGCAAACCCTGGTGGTAGTGACACGGTTAGACGAGATCTTTGATAAAAGGATTCATCAACAGTCAGCCTGTCTTGAGTGCATACCACCGAGGGAGTGCGCCTCATGGGTTAATAATGCTTAACGACAATGGTAGGTTACGATAAAGCAATCTACCCTTAACCCTTTTGGTTTGGAATAGATACAGTTTAAGTTACCTTGTGACCACTGGTAGAAAGGTATTTTGAGGTTGCTATCAAGAGATTCGACTTGAAAAATAACTGAAAGACAATAGAGATGGCAAAATTAATGATGGCTTTGAGGATCGGTGGGACTCAAGATGCTGCCATTTGTATTTCCCGTCCTTCAACCTATATAGGATCAATTTTTGGAGAAGTCTTTGATATTGGGTTTGCACAGAAATTCATCTGGTATCCTGATTTTGTTCTCTTTTTCCACCTGGATGTTTAGGAAGCTACTGGACTGAAATTTATACTTCAGACACGCTAGAAATCCAGCCTGAGACTATTCGAGCGATTGTCGTACCCTTTACAATCAGATCAGAATTTGAACCAGTTATCATATCTAACAAAGGTGATGGAGATTCAACACTCTATATCAACAAAGAGGGAAATTACCAATTGCTGTTTGAAGCGCGTTATTTGACTATTGATGAGGCAAGTCGGCTAGCTGGATTTGATTGGTACACATCCCAAATGGGTGAAAATCCTCGGACATCCGCACCGAAGCTAATCCGATTTACGTTTATCCCTACTGTTGAATTCTCTGAACCTCAAATTCTAAGAGCGGAGGCAGGTTTCAATCCTCCTCAAACCCTCTCTCTCAATCCTTTGTATGAAGAACTGACCCTATCCATCAACATTAAGCGTGATGGGAGCATTGCTTAGGAGGGATTGTGTGGGGGAGTTTAGAGGATGTTTTAAAGGTGATTGGCAGTGTCTTTAGGCACTGCATGATCCCCCCTAGCCCCCCTTAAAAAAGGGGGAACCGGATTCAAAGTCCCCCTTGAAAAGGGGGATTTAGGGAGATCGAGGTCGTTTTGATACCAGCAGCAAGACTTTTAAAACATTCTCTTAGGCCAAAATCAGATCGCCATCTATGGAATGAAAAGCGATCGCCCATTTTCACCTGAGTTAGTACCAACGCGCACACTCACAAACCTGGGGACGATCGACAATACCAATGGTGATGTTGTGGTTTGAGGACGGTTCAACGTGAACGATGTGTTGATTAAGGGTGGACGAATTGTCACCGCTGTAGATGATTATGTGGCCGATATTTTGGTGCGCAACGGGCAGATTGAGGCGATCGCCCGCGACATTCCTGCCGATGGAGCTGAGGTACATAACGCCACAGGATTAGTGGTATTTCCGGGCGGGGTGGATGTGCATACCCACATGCAGTTTGACCTAGGCGCGGCTCAAACCGTGGATACGTTTGAAACGGGAACCCGCTCAGCGGCCTTTGGCGGCACCACGACCATCATTGACTTTGCGCTGCAAAAACGGGGCGAAACGCCAAAACAAGCCCTCGATCGGCGGCTGGCAGAAGCAGAGCCACAGTGCTGCGTCGATTACAGCTTTCACATTATTTTGACCCACGTCACTCCCGAAACCCTGGCCGAACTGCCCGATTTGATTAACCATGAGGGCATCTCCAGCTTCAAAATGTTCATGGCCTATCCCGGCGTGCTGATGGTCGAAGATGCCGACATTTTTCGGGCAATGCGTAAAGTGGGTGCTCACGGCGGCATGATTAACCTACATGCCGAAAATGGCGGTGTGATTCAGGTGCTAATCGAAGAGGCGCTGGCGCAGGGCAACACCTCACCCAAGTACCATGCCCTGACGCGCCCTAGCATTATGGAAGGGGAAGCGACGCATCGCGGGATTCGGCTGGCAGAACTGGCGGAGATGCCCGTCTATTTCGTTCACCTTTCGGCAGCAGAAGCGCTAGAGTCGGTGGTGCAGGCACGCGATCGCGGCATTCTGGCTTTTGCTGAAACCTGCCCCCACTACCTATTTCTCACCGAAGAAGAATACGATCGCCCCGGCTTTGACGCTGCCAAATTTGTCATGACCCCGCCGCTGCGCACCCACAAATGCCAGCACGAGCTGTGGCGCGGTCTGCGGTTTGACGACTTGCAAATTGTCTCCACCGACCACTGTCCCTTTTGCTTTAACGAGCAGCCTTTTGGCATCCAAAAGTCGAAACAGATGGGACGCGACGATTTCGAGAAAATCCCCAATGGTGCACCCGGTGTCGAGTTCCGGATTCCGCTATTGTTTGACGGCGGCGTCAATGCTGGCCGGATTAACCTGAATCGGTTTGTGCAACTGACTGCCACTGCCCCTGCCAAAATGTTTGGTCTATTTCCGCGCAAGGGGGCGATCGCCGTCGGCAGCGATGCCGACCTGGTGCTGTTTGACCCGCTCAAACCCCACACCCTCAGCGCCAGCACCCACCATTCCAACGCCGACTACTCGCTCTACGAAGGCAAACCCGTCACGGGCAAAGTCGAAAAGGTATTTCTGCGAGGAAAATTGATTGTCAACGGCGATGAATGGCTAGGCGATCCTGGTAGCGGTAAGTTTCAGCGGCGATCGGCTTCGGGGCGGGTGATGTAATATTAACCTGGACACCCTTCATCCGAACCAGCTAGATTGGTTAGATAGATTCAGGCTCACTTTCTGCATTTGGGAGACCATCTTGGCTGAGAATAATCCACGTCTTTTACCTCTACAAAATATGGCTGAGCGCCATCAAGCCCTTACTGAATCTGTAGCTGGTAGTTATCTTGAAGCCGCAAGAGTGTGCCTTGACCGACATCACAGTTCTCCCAAAGAGTTTACCCTGGAGGATGATCGGGTTGAATCTGTCGCAAAAATAGAATGGGAGGTGACAGATAACAGAATTCAAGCAGCGTGGGCAAATGCAGATGACGCAACAAGAGATGGAGCTTATGCGTTTGCAATTGCAGCTACGGAACTCTTAAGAGGCATGGTTGCTGTACGTCGTGCAGAAACACGTACTGGTGCGGATTATTACATTGCTTTGTCGGATCAAGATTTAGAAGACTTAGAGAATTGTTTCCGACTTGAGATTTCGGGTACAGATTCTGATAAGTCAGAAGTGAAGAGGCGACTTCGCGTAAAGCTTGAGCAAGCGAGGCAAGGCAATAGCAACTTACCTGCCCTAGCAGCCGTGATTGGATTTCGAGTACAGTTGATATTACTTCAAACGGTTGATGAAGCATCATGAGTTGGTTAGTGCATCATACTCAAAGTGAAGGGTATGCAAGCCAAGCAGACGAGTTATGCAGGCGGCATGAAATTGGCCGAGTTGCTGAACTCTATCGTTTAGCTGCGAAGGCAGAAATGAATGCACTAGAGAATCTTGATCCTAGTAAAACAAGAACGGTTGGTGTAACGGCTGTCAGTGCTGCCTCCCTTTACTTTAAAGCTCAGGAATTTTTACAAGCGAAAAAAGTTGCTCATAAATGGTTGGCTACTGATCTACTGCCTCCTTTTGCAG
Organism: Thermoleptolyngbya sp.; assembly: GCA_043752545.1. Taxonomy (GTDB): domain Bacteria; phylum Cyanobacteriota; class Cyanobacteriia; order Elainellales; family Elainellaceae; genus CASBQJ01. The sequence continues at coordinate 6,368 of JAYUYI010000216.1, read as the reverse complement.
TAGAAGAGTTAGAGGATTTGTTGCAAGTTATTCGTTATGAAGAGTCTCGCATAAAATCAGGGATTCAGTTCATTGAAGGTGAAGTACTCGTCTCTGTAAAAGGTGGAGAAGTTTTATATGGTGCTGCCCCTTTAGAGCTTGTTCTCCGGAAAGTTGATCAGATTAGCAAATTTTTTTACAGAACGACTGAAATGCTCTTAGAGCGTCCACTTCGTAGACGTGGAAATCCACCTCAGGATGTCAAGAAATACTGTGATCCTTGGCTTTTTCAAGCTCTTCCGGGAAACTATCAATTTTCAGTACAGGTTCGAAAGCCACAAGATCATGAGCAACTTAGCTTTCCTGGTATGTCTGCTACTGAGGTTGAATTGCGTGTAGAACAAATTACCAAAAAGTTCCTCGATGTTATCCGCACAGCTACTCAAGACCCAGAGGGTGAGTTGATAGAGGTTGTTCCCAAAGAAGATTACCGAAAGGTATTTCTAAAATCAGCCCAAGACCTTGCCCCACCGTTAACAGGTAAGACTTTCAATCAGATTGAAATCAAGTCAAGCAGCAATGATGAGCCACATCCTGTAATTCTTCTACCTGAAACTCGTTCGGTGATAAAGGAGGTTTTAAATAAATTCGTACCCGAACCTCCAGAACTACCAGAATATAAAGTCACATCTCTTAGAGGGACTTTACGCAACTTGCATCTAGATGACGATTGGATTGAAATCAGTATCGATGGTGAATCCCAAACAATCTACGGTGCTGGAGAAGAAATTGATGATCGAGTCGGACCTATGGTAAATCGTCGTGTTGTTGCAGAGGTGCTTGAAAGATCTGATAGATCCGTGGAGAAAAGCTACTCTCTACGTGATCTGCAACTGGAAGAAGATACACTGTAAACGACAGCAGCCCGCGACCCTTTTGCCGTCCAACCCGCTTGACACACGTCAAAATACACAATATTTACGCAAGGCAGTCAATCAACCGATATTTACTGATAAACAAACAGTCGCTTAGACGCTCGCGTCACCGCCACATACAATAGCTGATTGCGTTCGCGAATATTGCGATTGACCATCGCATTTGGCACATCCACAAACACATTTTGGAATGTGGAACCCTGGGATTTGTGAATGGTCAGGCAATAGGAATAATTTAGATCGGCGAATAGGTTTTTTAGATCCCAGAATTCACCCCAGCGCTTCTCTGTGGCATAGAAGTCGAGCATTTTGACGTATTGGGGCTGGCTTAGTTCGTGCAGCACGTTGACACTGCGGGGTTTGCCGTCATCGGTGAGCACATGTAGCCGCCAGACATGCCAGCCGCCTGTTTCGGCAGCGTCTACGGCTAGCACTTCACATTCGCTGGAGGTGGTCAGCAGCAGGTTCTCGCCGACCATGTAGGGCGTATTGGCCACTAGGCGTTCGCCTGCGACAAAGCGGGGGGTACCGTCGCCGTAGACAGCAATGCGGATTTTTTGGTTGAGGTCGTTGACGCGGCGGTTGGTGTAGGCGACGGTGCGCACATAGTCGGGGTTGGCTGTGTAGGCGTCGCTTTGGAAGGCGCGGATCAGCATTTTTTCCCACTCGCGGCGGCTGGCAACAATCACGCCTTCGGTGCGATCGCCATTGGCATCGGTACCAAACTGGGGCAGTTGCGGTTGGCTGAGGTTGTTGCGGATCGATTCGGCTAGGACGGCGATCGCCCCCCCATAGCGCACCACCTCGGTTAGGTCGGCTCGCTGCTCAATTTCGGTGAACACGCGCGATTCTGTTTCGCCAATGGGTGGCAGTTGCGCCACATCCCCGACAAACAGCAGCTGGGTTTGGCTCAGCAGGGTGTTGGCCGCTTGGGTGAGCAAATCCCACATTTCGGCGTTGATCATTGAGGCTTCGTCTACTACTACCAAGTGGTAGCGATCGAAATGGTTTTCGCTGTCGCGGTCGGGCTTAAATACCTGCTTCCCCGTCACCGTATCAATATCGGGTCGCAGCCCCAGCAGCTTGCAGCAGGTCATGCAGTCGATTTGCAGCTCCCACTGCTCGGCCATGTTTTCTAGCACTTTGGTGGCTTTGTTGCTAAAGGCAGTGAACACAATCCGGCGGCGATCGCCCTTAGCCCGAAGCCGTTTGATCAACGCCTGAAGCAGCGTCGTTTTGCCCGTACCTGCATAGCCCGTCAGCAAGTGCAGCCGTTCGGCACTTGCCGCAAACAATTCTAGTCGCCGCAGTGCTTTGCGCTGCTGGCGGTTGAGCCGAATGCCGGGTAATACATCCAGCGCCGGGTTTGTTTTCTGGGTGCGCTGGGTGCGCTGGGTCTGCGGCGTCGGCTGTGTCATGAAATCGGCCTCAGCGCGTTTTGCGAGTTAGGTCAATGGAAAGGGTTTGATCCCAGGCGAGATGGGTGCGATCGCGCTGCCTTTGGGATTCGTGGTAGGCGCGATAGGTGGTGACGCCCATATCGGCTATGAGCAGGGCGATCGCGGGAGCGGCGATCGGCACCCAGCCCCCCTGGCTAAACAGCAGTATTCCTGTACCTACCGTTAGTCCCAATGCTACCGCACTACTGGCCGCCAACGCCCCTGGATGGCGCACCATCCAGCCTAATGTGCCTCCGAGCACCACCCATCCTGCAATCCAAACCGCTTCTGCCCAGTCGGGCAAGATCCAAATCAGGTGCTCTCCACCGAGCACGGCGCTGAGCAGCTGACTGGTCGATTGGGCATGTACCACCACCCCTGACGCTTTCGGTTCTGTGCGTTCACTGGCACTGTAGGGGGTGACAAATAGGTCTTTGCCGCTGGGAGCCGTGGTACCAATCAGCACCACGCGATCGCGCACCCACTCCGGTTTTACCTGACCATTCAGCAACTCCATGAATGAGATCAGCCGCGCTGGCGTATCGGGCGATCGATACCTCAACATCACCTGATAGCCGGCAGCATCCGCATTTTGGTAGCCGCCCGAGGTTGGCTCTAAAGGCCGAAACAGCGTATTTCCCAGTTCTGTCATGCCGGGATGGGCAGTGCTGTCGCGTGGTTTGATGCCGTCGGCTTCCAGATATTTTTGCGCCAGCCGCATCGAAAACGAGTGAAACGTGGTCGCAAAAATGAGATTGCGGCGGATGACGTTATCGGCATCCACCGCAAAGTCGTTAAACCCGACCTGTTCTGGTGGGATTCCAGGCGGCGGGGGAATTTGGACAGCGGCGTTGTCGCCCAGCTTCATAATGGTAATCACGTTTTTGGGCTGCAATTGCCGCAATAGTTTGGCATATCCTGGCTGTTGCGGCAGATCTCGGTAGAGGTCTAAGCCAATCACGCGGGGGCGCATCTGCTGCAACAGGGCTAGAGCCTGAGCCACCGACTGATCGGATGGGGTCGTGCGCTGCAGCGTTTGCAAATCTGCTTCGTTAATGCCCACAATTAGCAATCGGGGGTCTGGTGACTGGGCGGGTTGCAGCCGCGTCATCTGGTCATAGGCGGCTAGCTCCAGCGGCTCTAGCCAGCCCAACTGCCGCAGCCCCAGCACCACACCGGTCACCGCAGCGGTGGCGATCGCCAACACCTTCACCCCAGAGCGCAGATGAGATCGCCAGCTGAGCGCCGCAACGGGCTGCGTCCAATCTGACATCAAGCCTTGCGGCAGCAGCAACGAGGCCGGAATTTCGGTCAAATCCGTCGGCAGTTCCGCCAGCCGCTGCAATGCCTGCAACACATCCTCCACCAGCTGATAGCGCTGGCTAAAGTCGTAGCGCACCATCCGATCTAACACAAACGCTAGTCCCAGGCCAATATCTGCTCGGTCTTGCCAGCGCAAATCTAGCGTATTTGGGTCTTCCGGCAACTGGGAGGGCTGCATCCCCGTCACCGCTTGAATCGCCGTCATTCCCAGTGCGTAAATATCGCTGCAATAGCGCGGTCTACCCATCAGCTGCTCGCTGGGAGTATAGCCCTCCGTTCCAATGCCTACCGTGAAACTTGTTTGCCCCACATGGCCCGAAAGCTGCGTTTGCAGCTCCTTAACGGCTCCAAAGTCAATCAGTACAATTTTGCCATCATGCCTGCGGCGAATCAGATTACCCGGTTTAATATCGCGGTGAATCACCTGATTTTGGTGCACAAATTGCAGCACACTCAGCACATTTTGCAGCAGTACGACCACTTCCGCTTCACTCAGCCGTTGCCCCCGCGAAAACTCTTCGCTGAGGGGATGCCCGTCTATATATTCTTGTACAAAGTAAAACTCGTCGTTTTCTTGAAACGAGTCATATAGTTCAGGAATTTGGTCATGCTGACCCAGCCGACTCAGCGTCTCAACCTCTGTATCAAACAGCCGCCGCGCAATATCCAACATGCGGGTGTCGCGGCTGATTGGCTTTAATTGCTTAACAACACAACGCCGGGGCTGCTGCGTGTCGTCTGCCAGATATGTCTGACCAAAGCCCCCAGCCCCTAAAATGGTGATGATTTTGTAGCGCCCGCCCAGCACTGTCCCTAGCATGGCAACTCAAATGTTCATCGCTGTAATAATTCTGACACACAACACGGGGGGGAGGGAGGAAGGAAGGAGGAGGGAGGAAGGAATGAAACCGGATGGGAGAGGAAGCGGAGGGGTAAGGAAATTGAGACAAATTCGACTGTATGCTTCAAAATATTAGCGCGTCGTCTTCAGCCTGCATACATTTTGGCATCTGAGATTTATCTCTCCTTAATTCCCTCAACACCTTAACCCAACCAACCAATATAAGTCACCCCTCCCCCCTCCAGGCTTCCCCCTCTCCTTCCCGGTTTCATCCCTCCTCCCTCATCCCTCCTCCCTCATCCCTCATCTTTCCTCCCTCCTCCCATGCTGCTCTCCGGTACTACCAAACTCCTCGGCGTCATCGGCCATCCGATCGCCCATTCCCTCTCTCCACTCATGCACAACGCTGCCCTGACCCATTTGGGGTTAGATTACGTTTACCTGCCCCTGCCCGTCAAACCAGAAGAGCTGGAGGTGGCGATCGCCGGATTGGCAGCCATTGGGATGCGGGGGTTCAATGTGACAATTCCCCACAAGCAGGCCGTGATGCCGCTGATGTCAGAGATTTCGGCGATCGCCCAAGCGGTGGGCGCGGTGAACACCGTCAGTTGGACGGAGCACGGGTGGGTGGGCACCAATACGGACGTGGCCGGTTTTTTGGCACCCTTGCCGCCGCTGTCACAGCGCTGGAGCCAGAAGAGTGCCGTGATTTTGGGCAATGGGGGTTCGGCGCGAGCGGTGGTGGCGGGCTGCACGCAGTTGGGCTTTGAGCAGGTGCAGGTTGTGGGGCGCGATGTCGAGAAACTGCGGGAGTTTCTCTACTGTTGGAATCTTGCTGCCATCCCGGCTAATCTGTCGGTGCATTTGTGGGACGACCTGCCGATGCTGTTGCCGCAAGCCGACCTATTGGTCAACGCCACTCCATTGGGCATGCATCCGCAGGTGGAGCGATCGCCCCTGGGCCCCTCTGAACTGGAATTATTGAAGCCGGGGGCGATCGCCTACGACCTCATCTATACGCCCAATCCCACGCGGTTTCTCCAACTGGCGCAGGCCAATGGCGCAGTTCCGATCAATGGCCTAGAAATGCTGATTCACCAAGGCGCAGCCGCACTAGAAGGCTGGATTCAGCAGCCTGCCCCTATTGACGTGATGCGGCAGGCACTGCTAGAGCGGTTATAAGCTTCCTCATCAGGACAGTGGAATTAATGTAGGATGGGTTAGGCGCAGCCGTAACCCATCAAAGCCTCTACCCGCACGGGTTACGCTGTTGCCAACCGATCCTACATGTCTATACGGTCTGGGTGATGCGGTAGGGGCTGACCAGTTTGCCCAACTGCTGAATCAGCAGACTGAGGAACAGGCCAACATCGGTGACGACACCGACCGATTCGACGGAGCCGCGATCGCTCAATTTAGTCACCACAGCGGGGTTGATGTCTACGCAGACCATTTTGACGCCAGCGGGGGTCATGTTGCCTGCGCCAATCGAGTGCAGCATCGACGACAGCATCAAGATCAAGTCGGCACCTTGAATATGACGGGCGTAGTCGACCTGCGCCTGGAGCAAGTCCATTTGGGTGTCGGGCAAGGGGCCATCGTCGCGGATGGAGCCAGCTAAGGAGAAGGGCACGTTGTGCGTGACACATTCGTAGAAAATGCCGCTGGTAATGATCCCCTGCTCCACGGCGTTGGCAATGCTGCCGCAGCGACGGACGGTATTAATGGCCTTGAGGTGGTGACGATGGCCGCCGCGCACCGAGACGCCGCGTTTCATGTCCATCCCCAGGGAGGTGCCCATCATCGCTTGTTCAATGTCGTGGACGGCGATCGCATTGCCGCCTAGCAGTG
>JAYUYI010000215.1:0-1856 GCA_043752545.1 Thermoleptolyngbya sp. | reverse complement strand
GCTCCAGTTTCAAAATCTACGCAGTTAATAGCTGTTTGCGACAAGGCGCGATCAGGATGAACGGTGCATTTGAGGTGATAATCACCGGTGAAAAATCGGCAATCGGCGCAAGGAATTTTATGCAGCTGTTCTACGTTTTTCATGCCATCTCGCATGGCGGTTAAAATACTCCAGCCTGTCAACGCCACAATGATCCAGGCGCTACTAAAGCAAATTGGCACCAGCAAACTGTGGATTAAGCTAATAATCCAGTGGATAGCAATGTAGAACAATTGGAACATGGCAGCTCATCTAGATTAGAGAAAGGCAGGCAAATTGCAGAAATACAGATTACAGAAAGATCAAAATTGAAACCGCAGTTCAAGTGGGTTGCTGGTAGTATCACTCTAGTCTTTGGATTTCTAGTCCTTTCAATGTAGAGCAATTTACCCCCGTGAAGCGGATTGAAACATTTTGTGAACCGCCTCGTAGAAGGAACGTAGTCCATGCCGCTACATCAAAGTTCGGGACGCTGGCGGATCGGATTGTCGCTGGCGCTGGTAACGGCTACTCTGTGGGGCGTATTGCCAATTGCTCTCAAGGTGGTTTTGCAAGCGGTGGATGTGTACACCGTGACCTGGTTTCGGTTTTTGGTGTCGTTTGGGCTGCTGGGATTGTTTTTGGCGGCGCGTGGGCAGCTTCCTACCTGGGGGCAAATGCGCAAGGCAAGGCTAAATCTGGTGGCGATCGCCATTCTGTTTCTGGCGCTCAACTACGGTCTGTTTTTACATGGATTAGATCAAACCTCGCCGACCAACTCTCAGGTGATTCTGCAACTGGCTCCTGTGTTTTTTGGGATGGGGGCGCTGGTGGTGTTCAAAGAAAACTACACACGCCGCCAATGGATCGCTCTGGCAATCTTAGTTCTGGGCTTAACTCTATTTTTTGACGCTCAAGTTAGCAACTTGCTGTCGGCTCCTGCGCCCTATTTACTGGGGAGTGGGCTGCTAGTCCTGTCGGCGATCGCTTGGGCCGTGTATGCCTTAGCTCAAAAACAAATCTTGACGGTGCTGTCGTCGGGTCAAATTATGTGGATAATTTATGGTGGCGGCATTCTGCTGTTTTCGCCTGCCGCCGTGCCAGCGCAGCTAGCTGTCTTAACCCCATTACAGTGGTTTATGCTGCTATTTAGCGCCTTGAACACACTGCTAGCTTACGGAGCGTTTGCCGAAGCCTTAGACCACTGGGACGCTTCGCGGGTCAGTGCTGTGCTTTCGCTCACCCCAATTATGACGTTGGCGTCTGTCTTTGCGGTTTCTCAGCTGGTGCCGTCGCTACTTTTGCCAGAACCCATTACGGCTTTGAGCGTGGCAGGAGCGACGTTGGTTGTAATTGGCTCATTGGCGATCGCCCTAGGTCAACACAGTTCTTAATCGACTACCGCTCTACGGTTACTAGCAAAGCGAGCTGAACTGGAAGAAAGAACGAAACTCCGCCCGGAATACTGTGCTTTGTGGGATGATAATTAAAGGCGTTCAAATTGTTGTTTAGACTACAGGAAGTCTCCCTATGGCACTTCGACTTGGTGATATAGTCCCTAACTTTACGCAAAAGTCCACAGACGGCGATATCAATCTCTACGACTGGGCTGGCGACAGCTGGGTAGTATTATTTTCCCATCCCAAAGATTTTACTCCGGTTTGTACCACTGAGTTGGGTCGAGTGGCCTACCTCAAGCCCGAGTTTGACAAGCGCAACGTCAAGGTGATCGCGCTCAGCGTGGATGACATTGATTCTCACAATGGCTGGGTAGGTGATATCGAAGCGACTCAGGGCACTAAGCTCAACTACCCCATCCTGGCTGATCCCGACCGGGT
>JAYUYI010000214.1:0-1865 GCA_043752545.1 Thermoleptolyngbya sp. | reverse complement strand
TCGTTACCACTTGCCCTCACCCTTTTCATGTATGCCGAAGGCTTTAAGCCCTCTCCCAAGCGGGGAGAGGGACTTCAATCCGGCTCCCCTTCTCCCTTCTTGGGAGAAGGGGCTGGGGAATGAGGGCAAGCCTGCTCAAAAGTGTCCGAACTATTGCAATAAGCTGATGGTTTGGTTAACTTATGCTGTGGTTAGTCGGACGTTTTTGCACTAGGTGCTGTGATCGCTGATCCGCAACCTAATAATGCTAGGGTACGTAGATCAACGTGATGCTGGTAGCAGCCTGTGGTTTTACGAAATGGTAATATAGACGGATGTATTTACGTTTAGAGATTTTAGTAGAAAACAAGCCATGCGTCGTGTAGATGTATCCTTTGTTAGTCGAGCTTTTGCTGTATTTGCTCTAGTCATTTGTTTCTACAGTTTCTTCATTTCTTCGGAAACGGTAATTAAGACTCAAGCAATTTACTGGTTCTGTGGTGCACTAGTATCAGCAATCATTCCATATCTTAAGGAAGTGGCTGGATATGTACAAAGCATCAAACTTGGTGATCTTGAAATTGCTTTAAATGAAGTTAAGCATGAAATTCAAAGAGTTGATAACAAAGTATAAAAGTTAGACAACAAGTTATTAGCATCGCTAGGGCAAGTACGCCAAAGTGAAGCCGCACTAACCCGAGAAGCGCGTGAAAATCGGCAGAGAATCTACGATGAATCTTCTCAAGCCCTTGCGTTACTGCCTCCTGACAGCAAGATAAATCTGCAAAAGCGCCTGACGCTTAATCATCTTAATGATGCAGGTATTGATGTGCAGACCATTAAGGGGGTGTTTCAAGATCTTGGTTACTATGAAGGGGCGATCGATCAGTTTTTTAGCCCTGAATTGATACAAGCGATTGAGAGGTTTCAAGCTGAAAATATACCGGGACAGCCCGATGGGATCGTTGGCCCAATTACGCTTTCCAAAATCGCGGAGCTGCACTCTTAAAGGATGCTTTAAAGTTGATTAAAACTTGATTCAGAATTGTTAGTCAGCCGCTATCTGGACTGCCGAATGGTTTCGGTTAGCTGAATTTGATCTTGACTAAACGCAGCAAATTTCAAGTGCTCTAGTCTTGCGGCATGACGATAGCGATCATCTAAGCGGATGGCGCGGGTGTAGGCAACTTGAGCCAGAGCGGTTTCGCTGTTGCCCCAGTGAGCGATCGCCAGCGCCAGCCAGGGGTGTGGGTTTTCTGGTTCTAGCTGTGTGGCGCGTTGAGCAGCGGCGATCGCCTCCCGATGCCGCTGAAGTCGTTGGTAGGCTAGGCTCAAATTAAAGTAGCCAATTTCATTATCCGGTTGGAGCGCGACGGCTGTTTGATGCGTCTGCACAGCAGCGGTCAGGTCGCCGCTGACCAAATAGACAATGCCCAGCGCATTCAGAGCAGGCACATCGGTGGGCTGTTGAGTCAGCACTTGCTTTAGCTGTTGAATCGCGTCTGCTTCCCGGCCTGCCAGATGCAGCGTCCAGCCCAAAATGACCCGCCCTGACCAATTACTAGCATCTAGCTCTACCGACGTTTGCAGTGCGGCGATCGCCTCGTCGTAGCGCCCTTGCTGACGATAGGCTAGCCCTTGCTGCCGCAGGGTGGTGGCCGCTGCGCGATCTGCTGCCGTGGGTGGGGAGGGGGTAGGTGGGGAGGGTGTGGGGGTAGGAGCCGTCGCTGCAATGGGACGGATTGGGGGGGAGGGAAGAGGCGTTTGGGCACTGGGGCGATCGCAACTGCTCAGTCCTAGAGCCAGTCCTAAAGCCAGTCTTAGGGTAAGTGTGGCGATCGCCATCAAATTCTGATTGAGGGAGGAACAGTTCATCTTCTTGCTGG
>JAYUYI010000213.1:0-1867 GCA_043752545.1 Thermoleptolyngbya sp. | reverse complement strand
TTGAGGGATAGAGCCGTCCGGTAGTTGGTAGCTACAGGATGGCTTTCAGAAATCAATTCCGCTTGTGAATACGAAATCTGAATCCACGATCGGCGGAGCTGCACTGGGTAGAGGGGCTGAAAGGGAGTACTGTCCGGGATCAGATTCGGGGTGATGCGCGGCGGTCAGTTCCCAGGTCTCCAGCAGGTGCCGGGCATAGCGAGAGACGATGAGAGAAATCGCAGCACTGGGGGAAGTCGTTCGGGTCTTTTCTTGAATACGGTCCACGATCAAGCGCACTTCTGGATCTAAAACAATGCGAGAAACGGGCATGGCGTTAAGCTCCCAGCATTCCGATGATGCTGATGGTCTGTGGATGGGAAGCAATCTTAAACCGTCCACCTGTAGCTTCTGATAGAGGCATTGCCAGCGGAGCAGAACCGCCAATTACTAGCACTTCTCCTAGCGTCGAGAGCCACTGTGCCCAACGGGTTTTAATCGCGGCGCGAATCTCTAGCAGCCATGCATCACGGGCATTATCGAAGGCAGGTTGAAAGCAATAGCCCGTCGTGCCAATCTCATACCTACCGGATTCAATCCCGTCCATGATTAAGCTCAGATCGGGGCTGTTGGGGAGGTCACGGGTAATCCGAGCAGCAATGCGGCGAGCTAAATCGTAGGTGCCAGGGAGAATGACATCGGCTTCTCGAATCAGCGTTCCATCGGTGCTGTAGAGTCGAGCGATCGAGGTGCCGCCACCGAGGTCTAGTACCCCGTTGGGATTCTTACCGCTGCGGAATAAGCCTTGCTGAGTAGCGTAAGTGTAAGCCGCGCGAGTTTCGTCGATCGGCTCAACTTTCTGGACATGGGCAATCACTCGTTGACTGTTGCGGGTGAATTCGTGAGTGCCTTCGATGGCTTTGAGGAAGGCCGTATCGTCACTCTTTGAACTAGGCAGCGCAATGATCATCCGCTCGATGCGGACAGCTGGTTGTCCAGGGTTTGGTTCCAGCGCGGCAAAGACCAGCTTTTGCGCAAGTTCAGTTTTGTTTTGTTGAAACACAGGAGTGCCGTTCAGGTCTTTGGCGGCGTGACCGATTACAAAAGTTTCGCCTTCGTGCTTGATGACGAGGCTGCGATCACTGCCCTCCACCTCTTCCCAGATGGGGTCAATTTGTTTGATGAAGGCTGGTAAAACTTGCACGGTGCCGTAAGGATCAATCCATTGAATGGTGCGATTGCCGCCATCAAACACGACGATTGGGCGAATCAAGCTGTTCTTTGCCTGGACGGATTCAGGACTCGCTGCGAACGCTTTGGACGTTGCAATCATGGGATGAAGCTCCTGGTGAAAGTAGGGATAAATGCTGTCTGGGTTAGCGGTTTAAGGAGGCTGAACGGGATAAGAGCGATTCGTTGAGGTGTTCGTTGCTTGTCCCGGACTCGTGCCTTGACCGTTCATGATTTAGTGATAGCATAGCGATTAACACCTTGCAACTATTTTTAAGGTGCTAATCAATAGATTTTAGGTAGTTAAGTAAGTCGAGAGGTAGCATTGAGGCAGCTAGTTCATGGTTAAACAAGTGAGCAGAAAGGTTTTTGTAACCCTTCCTGATTTGACGTACGAGGAGTTAGAGCGGTGGGCAGCCTTACAAGGGCGACCTACCGCCAACCTTGCAACGTTTCTGATTGAAATAGGCATAAATGCTGCAAAAGAACGTGGGGAGTTACCGCCAAGACAATCAACAAATAGCAAAAGCAAAGATAAGTGAGAGAAATCGCCCATGACGCAAGCCAAACCACGATTCAAAACGTTTGAGCAGTATGCAGAGCTAGACCCTTCGGATTTACCAGAGGGTAACTATGAGTTGGTCAATGGAGAATTAAT
>JAYUYI010000212.1:0-1871 GCA_043752545.1 Thermoleptolyngbya sp. | reverse complement strand
CGCGTTCCAATTTTTTTGGCAGTCGCTCCTGATTGCCGCTGTTTACAAATTCAACCCACTCTGGCACGACTTGCTTAAATTCATCTGTATTCCAATTGAATTGAAATACAAATTAGATTCAACTCAATTACAATAGTCAGCGACTGACAGGTTGAGTTGGCATTGACCGAAAACCCCAAAGGAGGACTATGCAACCCAAAGCGATCGCCATTATTGGTGCAGGATTTAGCGGCGCAATGGTAGCCGTTCATCTTTTGCGTAGCGCTACCCAGCCGTTAACCGTCGTGCTGATTGACCCCCAACCCAAGATGGGGCAAGGGGTGGCCTACGGGACACCGTGGCCATGTCATCGCTTGAATGTTCCGGTCGGCAAAATGAGCGCCTTCCCCGCAGAACCCGACCATTTTGTCCGCTGGATTGAGCGACAGCCTGATTGGCACCATCCCAGATCGGCTCAAGCGTTTGCCCCGCGCCCGCTATACGGCCAATACATTCAAGCCGTGCTGGCAGAAGCAGAGGCACTAGCCCCACCTCACGTGCGGCTAGTGCGGCGGGTGGACGACGTGGTAGCCGTGACGCCGCACGGATCAAAGGCGATCGTCTGGTTCAATCGCAGCGACGCCATCGCCGTTGATCGAGTAGTGCTGGCGCTGGGCAATTTTCCTGCTAGCCCTCTGCCGCTGGCCGATATGAGCTTTGATCAACGCGATCGCTACCTGCATGACCCCTGGCACTCTGGCGGCAGCATTGAAAACCAGAACGATGCTGCCGTGCTGCTGATTGGCTCTGGGCTAACCGCCATCGACATGGTGATGACGCTTCAGCAGCAAGGACATTGCGGCCAAATTCACATGGTGTCACGCCGGGGCTTGCTGCCTCAGGCTCACGCGCTGCCCACCCCTCAACCGGCTCTAGCCGCCAACTTACCCAAATCTACCCAAACCGACTTCAGTAGACTTTCCTTGCAGCCCTCCCGCTGGACATCTATAAACACATCGACAAACACCTCTACCCAGCTCTTAGACGTCCCAACGTCCCGCTTACTCAACCCGCCACCGCTCCCAGCCAATCTCACCCTGCGGCAGCTAGTCCGGCAGTTGAGGCGATCGGCTCAGCTGGCCACAGCCCAGGGGCAAGACTGGCGCAGCGTTATTGACTCACTGCGACCCCAAACTCAAACGCTGTGGCAACAGCTATCGGGAAAAGAACGCCAGCAATTTCTGCGCCACCTGCGCCCCTATTGGGACACCCACCGCCATCGAATTGCCCCAGCGATCGCCTCCCAAATAGCCCAACTGCGGCAAACTGGCCAACTGACGGTGCAGGCTGGGCGCATATTGGCCTATACCGAAGATGCAGATGCAGTAGAAGTGACCATTCGCCAGCGATGTAGCAGCGTGACTCGGCTGCGGGTGGCTCGCGTGGTCAACTGCACGGGGCCAGAACGCAACTATCAGCGGGTGCAAAATCCTCTAGTCAAAACATTATTGCAGTCCACTCTCATTCAGCCCGATCCACTGGGATTGGGCTTGCAGGTTGCAGCCAATGGAGCCATGATCCAGGCCGATGCCACGCCCTCAACTTGGCTATACACCCTGGGAGCAGCCCGCACAGGCAGCCTGTGGGAAACCACGGCGGTACCCGAACTACGGTGTCAGGCGATCGCCCTCGCCCAAGAACTGCTTCACCCCGGCGCACCCTAAATTCCCAAATTACTAGTGAGTCAACGCAGGCGTTTGCAGCACGTCTAAGTCTTGGAACAGCGCCGTGCTGAGGTAGCGTTCGCCAAAACTGGGTTGAATCACGACAATTAGCTTCCCAGCATTTTCTAGACGCTTGCCAACCTGAATCGCCGCCGCCAAAGCTGCCCC
>JAYUYI010000211.1:0-1872 GCA_043752545.1 Thermoleptolyngbya sp. | reverse complement strand
GCCAGGGATGAGCGGGTTTGTGGCGGAGCTAATGGTGTTCGTCGGCTTTGCGACCAGTGACGCTTACGATCTCACCTTTAAGGTGATCATCGTTATCTTGGCCGCGATTGGAGTAATTCTGACGCCCATCTACTTGCTGTCGATGCTGCGTGAGATTTTCTATGGGCCTGAGAATAAGGAATTAGTAGAACATGAGGTATTGGTAGACGCAGAACCCCGTGAAGTATTCATCATTGCTTCACTACTGGTGCCCATCATTGGAATTGGGTTTTATCCAAAGCTCCTCACTCAGGTCTACGATGCCAAAACAGAAGAAATTACCGCTCGGTTGCGGACAGCTTACTTTATGGCGGTAGAGAAACGTAATCCAGCCTTAGCTGAGATTCAACCGTTTCAAGCTCCGGCTTTACGGGACAAACCTAGCTAGGGGTTAAAAACTAGAGAGTGCTTAAAAGCTGCCTGGGAAATTTGATTTTTCAAACGAGAAATTAGGTTCCCCAGGCAGCTTTTAAGTGTAAGCCACAACTCTGATGGATGGGATTCCAGCTAGGATCGCAACCGCTGTGAGAGTGAAGCCTAATTTTGTTTTAGATGGTAGAACTGATCAACTCGTGCCTGCCATGCTTGCCAAAGCTGCATCATAGACTCTGGCTCAAATCGGAAAATTTCGGCGGGTCGATGGGGTATGGCTACTATCAAAATTGCGTGCCGCAGGGAAGCGGCCTGTTCCGGGTAAAAGTGGTTGACGGCACCACAATATGCGGCTAACTGGAGCGGCCCGTCATAAAGCTTTTCGATTGTACCTTTGGGCTGATCCGCTGTTTTCCAATCTATAACGCAGGGAATACCTTGATAGGTCGCTACGCAATCGACTTTGCCTGCATAGCCTAAATCGTAGTGAAATACTGTTTGTTCAAGCAGGCACACATCCTGCACGTCTGACAAAACGGGTTTTAGGCTTTCCCAGTAGGGTCGAATCGCGTCGGGGCAAACGGGATTTTCGCCAGCTAGGTAGGTCTTGACCTGTTTATGGGTCATACTGCCTCGGCGGCTGGCCGCCGCAGAAATGCGTCCTGCTTCGGTAGCACCTAGGCGATCGCGCCATCGTTTGAGGGCGTCTCGCGCTGCTTGAGGTTTGGTGGCATTGAGAATAGCGGTAACGCTGGGCAACCGCACCCCTTGGTCATCAATTAAGGATCCCCGCTGGACTTTCCTAGCCATGTTGCTCGGCCTGGTTTTAAAACAATGTCCCTCAGTGCTCAATGCCGCGAGTGCAGGATAACACGAGGGTAACTACTCACTCTGCCCTCACCCTAAATCCCTCTCCCAAGTAGGGAGAGGGACTTTGAACTGGTTCGGTTCCCCTTCTCCCTACTTGGAAGAAAGGGCTAGAGGATGAGGGCTGTTTATAGCCTGAGTAGTTACACACGAGGAAAATGACCAAGATGTCATGATATGGAAGTTTAGGGTCTAGTTGAGGAATTTATCTCAAGATGATTTCCTCAACCTATGATGCCCTAGCGCGATTAGCACAGCAACTAAGGTGATGCTTCTATAATGACGGATAATTCCTCCGCTGGCGATCGCCAGTCCCCCGACCTAGTTCGTGCCCATGTGTTCATTTCGGGTCACGTTCAGGGTGTCGGCTATCGGGATTCTACTTGGGATACAGCGGCGCTCCTCAAGCTCAAAGGATGGGTTCGCAACCTCCGTGATGGTCGCGTCGAAGCTGTATTTGAAGGCACAAGCGATCGCGTACAAGACATTTTGCAGTGGTGCCATCAAGGCCCTCCAGCCGCTAAGGTCACCGACGTTTCCGTGCTCTACGAACCCCCAGAGCACCTTCAGCGCTTTGACGTCGTGTGAGGGGAT
>JAYUYI010000210.1:0-1873 GCA_043752545.1 Thermoleptolyngbya sp. | reverse complement strand
TCCACATTTCATATGTACACCTACGCCTTTATCCCTGAATCTGCGGCGCGCTTAGAGCTGCCTGCTGGTATTGCCGGGTCTTTGCAAGCCGTTTGGGATTCGGGCATTGGGGCGTTGGTGGAGGCAGAGCTAGATGTAGAAGCGCTCCAGCGCAGCGATGAGCGGCTAATGCGAGCCGTTTTGCATCACGATCAGGTGATCCGTGAGATGTTTGAGCAAACGGTGCTGCTGCCGCTGCGGTTTGGCACCTATTTTGTGTCGAGTGAAAAGCTGCTAGAGCATTTGCAGGTTCACGCTGCCGCCTATTTAGATAAGCTAGCCGAACTGTCGGACAAAGTAGAATATACGCTGAAGCTGATCCCGCCAGACCTAACCGCTGTAACAAATGCAGAAGACGCTAGCGGCAAGGGCTATTTTTTAGCCAAAAAGCAGCAGTTTCAGCGCCAGCTAGAACAGCAGCAGCAGAAACAGAGCGAGTTAGAGGCATTGCAGGAGGCGATCGCCAGCCTCTATCCCAACTGGCGACTCGATACACCCCGAGATGGCATTGAGCGCATTCATCTGCTCGTCGATCGTGCTGACGAATCAGCGCTGTCTACCCATTTCAATCAATGGAGCGCCCTGTCTCCCCACTGGCAGCTCAGCCTAGGTGAAGCCCTGCCCCCATACCATTTCGTGTAACGCGATCGCAGTCGAGTGTAGGGGCGGGTTTAGCCAATCTTGATCTCGTGCTGAGGACCACTGACAAACAAAACCCGCCCTACCATTTCGTGTAAGTTTGCACCTCGTCTACGCCTGAGTGCGCGTATGATAAAGGTGTGATCAAACGTAAAGAAATGTAAATATGCAGGACAAAGTCATCGTCGTCGTTGGAGCAACAGGCGGGATTGGCTCCGTCCTAACGCGCAAGCTGTTGCCGACTGGGGCGCGGCTGGTGTTGGTATCGAAACAAGAAAGCCACTTGTCAACCCTGCTGAGTCAACTGGGTGCGGTGGATGCTAGCCAAGTATTAGCGCTGTCGGCAGACATCACCGACCCGCAGCAGGTGGAAGCGGTGATGCAGCAGGCGATCGCCCAATTTGGCAGAATTGACGCGCTGGTCAACGTGGCGGGGGCAGGCATTCTGAAGCAGTACAACAAAATTGAGCCAGCCGATCTAGATGCCATGTTGGACTTGAACCTGAAGGGCAGTTTTTATACCGCTCAGGCCGCTGCCAACGTGATGAAAGAGCAAAAGTCGGGGCACATTTGCAACGTGATTGGCATTTTGGGTAAACATCCGATGGCAATGGCGTCGGCCTACTGCGCCTCGAAGTATGGCATCGTGGGCTTTAGTAAATGCATGGCCGATGAATTGAAGCGATTTGGCGTCAAATTTACCCTATTTTACTTTGGCGGCGTCGATTCGCCCTTTTGGGACAATGTCAGCCTCAAAGTCGATCGCACCAAAATGCTGCGCCCCGAAACCGCTGCAGATGCGATTATGTATGCCCTATCTGCCGATCCCGAGGCCGTTCCCCTGGAAATTAACATTCAGCCCGAGAGCCATTTATTTTTCTAAAAACAATCCACGTCCGCACGTCTGTCCGTATAACGCGATGTGCAACTTTACCGTTGAAGCCCTTGATTTCCCGTGGGGTGGGCATCTTGCCCGCCCAGGCTAGACGGGCGAGACGCCCATCCCACAAGACTTTAGATCAAGTTGTACATCGGGTATATCTCTAACAATCATTACATTTACGCGATCGCCATCTGTCTAAGGTTCGTAGCTATTTGCTCTAGAGTCCTCTAAGCTGACTTTGCCTGTTTTTACGAGATGCCAACCGCACGACGCTAGCCTGCTAAGGCACTAGCCCCACATCCGACTTCGCTA
>JAYUYI010000209.1:0-1875 GCA_043752545.1 Thermoleptolyngbya sp. | reverse complement strand
CGTCCATACAAAGGTTTTGTGAAGCTCACAAAAAATCTGAAACCGTCTCAGAAATTCCCCTGACTTGACGTGTAGAGATTATTAAGCCATTAAAATGTCTATGTCTCTGGTGTGATGCGCTTTTAAGCGGGTGACTAGAGTAGTTTCCCGGATTGGGGCAAGAGCAGGTAGGTAATAGTTCCGTACTTTCAACCTAACAATCTCCGTGTTCTTGAGAGACAGTAACAAGTGAAACCCACGAAAGACGTATTCTAGCGGCAATCGCAGGATCTCAAAAATTTAAGCCTAACCGTCCGAGTCTACAAGCCTTTGCTTACCGTGAGGATTTATGAACACCCGCTCTTCTACAAGTCATCAAGGCAATCCTGAAAGCCAGGATCGCCTCAGTGGGATCGCTGACACCATTGTTCGATCTGCTGGAAAACTTCAGAAGCGTTGGCAGCCCAAATCTCGACGGATAGAAGAGCGGCAAGGAGCGCAGTCATTCTCCTCCCGAACCAGCCAGCTAGAGCGTGAAACAATGCTGCGGCAATATGCATTACAAGAAGCTCAGCAAGGAAATCATGCTGCTGCGATCGCCCTATTCACACAAATCTTAACGACCAGCCCTCAGAGTGCCCGCGACTACAACAATCGCGGTTTGGTCTACTTTCAAAGCGGCGACATGAAGCAGGCGATCGCCGACTACAACCGTGCCCTCCAGCTAGACGATAGCTTAGATAGTGTCTACAATAACCGCGCCAACTACTATGCGGCCCAGGGCAAGTTCTTAGAGGCCATCTTAGACTACGATGCCGCTCTTGACCTAAACCCTGCAAATGGGCGAGCATGGCTCAATCAGGGCATTACGCTGCGAGAACTGCGGATGTTTGATCGAGCAGTTGAATGCTTCGACTTCGCCCTTAGGCTAGGTCGGATAGAGAGCCACATTTATGCTGAACGAGGCCGTACGTATCATGTGTGGGGCGATTGGAATTGCGCCTTGGCAGACTATCAACGGGCAATCGACGCCCTCAACCTGCCCACTGTCGCGGCAACCAGTACAACAACTCGCCTGAGACTCCAACTCGAAGTCTGGAAAGACGAGCTGTTGAGGCCCTTAGGACGAATGAATGAAGGCTGAGGGCGATAAAACATCCTGCTCACGACGTCTTGCTCGCGGTCCAGCTGCTTGCACTAGTCAATTGAAATCGACTGAGGGCCGCTGCCGTTGCCATTAGAGCTGGGATGGGGAGAGACATAGCCTGATCCACCAGACTGCTGATCGAGCCAGCTTTTAACGGGATCGTCTGCCAAGTTAAGGCGAAATAAGCCAGAGAAGAAACCACCCAGAAACCCCACAGGGTGAGCCGTCAATTCTCTGACCACCGGGGTGAGTTCATCTAAAAACATATCGAGGCTCCAAGTGCTGCATTCATATTCTGCCCGATCCTAGCAGGGATTTAGTGGGTGTGGCAGCTGACTGGTTGGACGGCAGACGCAATTACCACTCCAACCGCAGCCCCTGATCAATCATGTACTGCTGTAGCGATCGCATCAGCCCTTTGGGGACAATGGCCGCTGGAACGATCTCCGGGTGCTGGGTGACTAACCAGCCTGCCGTGACGCCTGCCGCCGAGCCAATCGTCCATTCGCCATGGTGAACGCGGGTTAGCGCTGTAGCAATATGAGTGGCCGCGATCGCTTTACCTCCCACCAGCAGGTTATCGACCCCTTGCGGAATCAGGCTCTCTAACGGAATCTGGACTGGACGCACGTAATATTCTTTGACCGATGCCTTAACGGCCTCCCCCGACGGCTCCCAATTGCGATAGCGACAGCCGTGGATATCGATGTCGTAGTGAGTAATGCCCACAACAGTGTTGGTAAAGTCTC
>JAYUYI010000208.1:0-1876 GCA_043752545.1 Thermoleptolyngbya sp. | reverse complement strand
CCATTAGGATCGCCCAATCTAACCACAGCTGTTCAAGAAACCATTGAGCGCGGTTTGGCAGATGGGATTATCCTATCGGGTTGGGCAACGGGTAGCCCTCCTAGCCTAGAAGATCTGGAGCTAGCCACTGCCGCTGCTAAAGGAACGCCCGTTTTTATTGGCAGTGGAGCCAATTGGGAGAACATTCCCCAACTGATTCAAGCGGTGGACGGTGTAATCGTCTCTAGTGCGCTCAAGCGCAAAGGACAAATTCAGCAACCAATCGATCCGATTCGCGTAAGTCAGTTTGTCGAAGCCATGCACCGCAGCCTTGTCATCAAGTCAGATGAAAATTCTTCTACCTATTCATCTACCTTGCCGGTTCCAGTTGTCTTTCCTCAAGGATTAGCAGCCGGGAGTTAGGCGTGAACCGCTATGTTTGAGGCGCTGCTTTTGAGGCACTGTTTTTTAGAGGAAGACAGCCCTCACTTTTTACAACTTTGAGCCACAATAGGTAAGTTAGGGTGAGCCTGAAGTGTTCTGGCTGATATCCTTCATTTAACACCCAGCGATTGAGTAAGGTCTTATGAGCCGACGCCGTCAAACTCCGTGGATTCAGCGACAGTCGCGCAAAATTATTGGGGCGATCGCCATTTTTGGAGCGATCAATACAGGTTACCTCACTGTGACCAAGCTTTTTGGTGGCGAAACTGCTTGCCCCACCAGTGGCTGTGAGCAGGTACTTTCCAGCCCCTATGCAGAATTATTTGGACTGCCTCTAGCCCTGTTCGGGCTGATTGCCTACATTGCGATGGCTGTTTTTGCCCTTGCCCCTCTGGCCATCAACCCCGAAAACAACAAACAACTGCGCACCAATGTCGAAAACTGGACATGGCTGCTGCTGTTCGCTGGCGCAACTGCCATGATGGTTTTCAGCGGCTATTTGATGTACATCATGACCACGAACTTTGTGGTTCCCTATGGCATCAAAGGCATCTGTATTTACTGCGTTGCCTCTGCCCTGTTTGCGACAGCGATGTTTGCCTTGACTTTGTTAGGAAAAGATTGGGAGGATGTTGGGCAATTAGTTTTCACTGGAATTTTAGTGGGGATGGTGGTGCTAGTTGGCACGTTAGGCGTATATGCCAACATCAATGGCACAGGACAAACAACAGCCGAAACATCTGGAGCTGTTGGGCCGCCAATTACCACTCCATCGGGAGCCGCTGAAATCGGCCTAGCCCAGCACCTTACAAGCATTGGCGCTCGGATGTTTGGGTCATACTGGTGTCCTCACTGCCACGACCAAAAGCAGCTATTTGGACAGCAAGCGGCGTCCCAAATTACCTATGTGGAATGTGCGCCAGATGGGGCAAACCCCCAAACTGATTTGTGTAAGGCCACAGAGGGAATCACTGGATATCCGACTTGGGAAGTTAACGGGACGTTCTACTCGGGCACCCAAACGCTAGATCAACTGGCTGCAGCGTCGGGATACCAGGGAGACCGCAACTTTCAAAACCGTCTTTAGGGCAAAATTATCTGAATAATTTGAATAAGAGTAGGATGCAAAGATCCTAAATTTCTAGGGCAATTTTGCCTGTAATGGATCCCTGCTCTAGCAATCGATGGGCTTGGGCTGCTTGGGCCAAAGGAAACCTATGGCTGAGCTGAATTTTCAGCGCCCCTTGGTCAATCCATTGAGCGCAGCGCTTCAGGATTTCAGCCTGTTTTTCTTGCGCCATGATTAACCCCTTCAGCATTGGGGTCAACATTAGCTCAAAACCAACTCGGAGATTGCGATCGCGTGCCGTTTTCCAGTCAGTTTGGACATCTGCCGCCAGGATGGTCACCACATCTCCGTAGACCCGCGTTGCCGCAAAAGATTGGGACAATA
>JAYUYI010000207.1:0-1877 GCA_043752545.1 Thermoleptolyngbya sp. | reverse complement strand
TGCTCCACCTCCGGCAAAATGACTGGATTACCCACACTCAGGCTAATAAACGCTCGCCCTTGCCGTCCGCAGCGTCTCAGCAATATCTTTCATAATCGCCCGCACCCCAGTCAGGTGGGACATTTGTTCGCCGATTTGGGTCAGTGCTGGAGGCATGAGGGGAATAGAGGATGATGGAGGATAGGGGACGGACTGGAATGTAATAAAATTTGCGCGACGTAGCGAGCGATGTCAATGGTACGGTCAGGTGATTTTTAGCGCAAAAGTGTTCGAGTAGGCTTGCCCTACCCTGAGTCAGGCTGGTGACATCCCTTACTGAGTCAGCAGTAGCGCTACAAAAGCGCTGCCGAGCGGAACCGTGAGGTTGTCAATGCCGTACTTAGAAAACGCTTCCAGGCTAGTGGCCGCGATCGCCACTCCCAAGGCTGCCAAAGCCACCGTATTTAAACTGGCCGATGTGGCGAGCAAGACACAGAAGCAGACTCCGTAGCTAGCTACCAGCATAGTTCCTGAGCCTTCCCAGCTTTTTTCTATTCCCCATAGCCGATAGGGATGCTTCCCCCACTGCTTGCCGACTAGCGCCGCTAACCCATCGCCCCAAGTCATCACCAAAATCCCCACGATGGCGTATTGAGGCTGCGTGTCCCAGAATCGGGCAATCAAAACTCCAAAACTGACGGCATAGAAAAAAGTGCCTAAGCTCTTGCGCCCGACGCTATTGATCCCCGGCAAAATTGGCAACCGATAAGACAGCAATGCCACCAAACTAAATAACGCCGAAGCACTCACACCCAGCCAGGTTGGAATTTGCAGCCACCACGCGAGCAAAATTACATTGCCAATGCCAATGTGCACAATTTTTCTGACAGACTCTGAACCGACGTGGCCTGACTGGTTCAAGATTTCTGCTAAGGCAATTACACCGCCGACCCACAGACTGGCGATCGCCACTTGCACCCACAGCGGCGGAGCAGATGCAAACCATGCCAACACGCTTAACAATAATCACATCCTAAAGACACTAGGTTTTTACTGTATTTTCACTGTAAACGTAGAAGCTGAAGGTAGATACCATAGAGGGATGCTTTAAAAAATCAAAAAGACCAATATTTCGTGCCAGGACAACACAAAAAATTAGCCTTTCAGCGACCTAATACTTTTTGTCTGTAGTAGAGACGCGATTAACCGCGCCTCTACCACGACAATGTAACAAGAATGTAAAAATTAAGAAACTAGCGGAAACCTTGAGCGGGTTCTAACTTGCTTACAAAGCCTTAACTCAGTTCCCTGGGCGTTCCACTGCACCTGGTCAAAAATTTGCTCTAAAATGTATAGGCCGCGTCCACATCCTTCTTGTTCGTTAAACAGCTGAGTATTGCAGTTATTTGTGCAAGGGGAAGACGGGTCAAACCCTACACCCTGGTCAGCAATAATCCACCAATGAACGTTGTCTACGATGTAGAACTCAACTAAGACAGTCTTGCGTGGGTCAAGATTATTTCCATGCTTCGCAGCATTGACGAGAGCTTCCTGCAAGCCAAGACGCAGTTCAGCCTGCCATCGATTTGGGATTTTAGCTAGCAGGACATCCAGGACGGGACCCAGATGTAGCGTAGAGGCGAAACTCACAGTACCCCATCTGCGTCCATTTGGACGAGGCGCGATTGCAATCACTCAATAACCCTCACAGCTTTACTAGTGGACGGTCAGTGGTTCTCTATGTCCTTTGAGACATTTCTATCTTAACACGGGTGGTAGTGAGATCCCCCTTG
Source organism: Thermoleptolyngbya sp. (assembly GCA_043752545.1). Taxonomy (GTDB): domain Bacteria; phylum Cyanobacteriota; class Cyanobacteriia; order Elainellales; family Elainellaceae; genus CASBQJ01. The sequence goes on along the minus strand of JAYUYI010000207.1, from coordinate 105 downwards.
CAATCGGCTGAGATGCCCGACCTCAAAGCATTTCCCTTTACTTCAAGCTGATTCTGATTCTGACCTCTAGCTACCCATTTGCCGCAAATAATCTTCATATCCCAG
>JAYUYI010000206.1:0-1877 GCA_043752545.1 Thermoleptolyngbya sp. | reverse complement strand
TTGCTTTGCCGAATAGATTTGACGCAAAAAACCTGCCCTAAGACCTAGCCAAGATTAATTAATCTTTGTTATATTACTTAACAAAGATATGTATCTTTTGTTTATCTTTACTGCCACCTTGATTTTAAATTCCATCCTTGTATCCCTCCTTGTCCTATGAGCACCACTCAGCGCCTTACAAGTTTGCTAACGGCTGTCTTGCAGCCAATCTTTTCGCCCACTTACCCGTCCCAAGCTGCGTGGACGGTTCTGCGCGTAGTGGCAGGCTTGGTCATGATTCACAACGGCTTAAACAAGCTGGCAGACATCAACAGCTTCGCCGAAGCCTACGTTAAAGTTATTGGCCTGCCGTTTCCTATCTTCTTTAGCTACGTTGCCGCTCTAACCGAGGTCAGCTGCGCTCCTCTCCTGGCGTTGGGTTTGTTTACGCGTCCAGCCGCCCTAGGACTGTCTTCAACGATGGCCGTTGCCATGTACCACCACATCAAAGTGGCCGGGTTTAGCATCCCTTATCTAGAACTGCCGATGCTTTACGCCGCCTGTTTCTTGTTCTTTACCGTCAACGGCGGCGGTCTGTTCTCAGTCGATGCCCTACTCAGCGGTTGGTTAAATGCATCTGCGGCAGGCCAATCGGTTCAGACTGTTGAGACCTTAAAAAGCTCATATCAGCGTCCTGAAGTGGCATCTAAGTAGTGCTACCAAGCAGTGCGAAACGCGGTGCCAAGTCAACTTAGGGGCTTGGCACTGTTAGCAATTAGGGGCATGGCAGTGCCTGTTAGAGTTTTTCATTGTTGATCCTTTTTTCGTACAGCGTATAGCCCCTAATCGTTTGGGCATAGCGCTGACTGAGGTTAGTCGAGCTGTTGGCGTTGTGCATAAGGGCATGGATGGCGCGGGTGTAGCCCCGTTGATGAGCGATCGCCTGCACCTGTGCCACCAGCAGGTTTCCCAGTCCGGCATAGAGTCGCCCCGGCAACACCGCAACTGTTTTAATGATCACGGTATTGACGGGTTCGCCGCGTTTGGCCTGAAGCAAGTCGGGAATGGCAAACAAAAACCCGACTAGCTGCCCTTGGTGTTCGGCCAGCAGCACCAGTTCGGGATCGACATACGGTTGAATTTGGCTGTACTGGGCGATGAACTCGGCTTGTGCAATGGGCGTGTAGAGAAAGTTATGGCGAAAGCTCGTGAGCGCCAGTTGATGAATCCGCTGTAGTTCGGACTCAAACGATCGGGTATTGAGCAGCGATCGCACCTTGATCCCAGACTGGTAGAGGCGATCGCTGACGGCTGACAGGCGGGGATCAAGCTGGAGTGGATCTGCAACTAGGTGGGCATTGAGCGCAGAGCGATAGTTGGCTAACGGCGTAAAGCCAGCCGCACGAAACTGGCCGCACCATGCATCTGGATTGTCGGGTTCTAGGAAAAAGCTAGGTTCACTGCCGCGCTGGCTCAGCAGCCGATAGGGTCGCCAGGTACTGCCATCCATCGGCGCAATGGCGATAGCGCATCCTTGCTGTGCCAATTGTTCACAGGCGTGATCGAGCAACCGCTGCGCCGCCTCACCATCGCGCACATTGTAATGGCCGATTAGCCCTAGCGCTGCGCGAGAGTCAGGCGGTACCTCGCGCCACCAAAGAGAGCAATGTCCGGTGACGCATTCATCTTGCAGCAACACCCAGTGGGCATCGGGGGCGTGGCGTTTGAGTAGCTGCGGGTCTAGTGGTGGCAACCCGTTATACTGTGCCAGCTGCTCCCAGTCAGGAGTGGCTTGAATCGCAATCAAACGATACATATCAAATCGGCAGTCGTACGCTGTACATTACAATAGCTTCCATGCAGATTCTACTCGTGGATGATGAAGTGGAATTGACCGA
>JAYUYI010000205.1:0-1882 GCA_043752545.1 Thermoleptolyngbya sp. | reverse complement strand
AAATTCGCCCCTCGCCGATAATTTTGCCGCTCTACGTTCACCCTCTGGCACCTGGCCAAGAGCAGATGCGAATTTTGCTGATTAGCAGCCCCACCTGGGTAAAAGAAACCATTCACGACCTGCACGCACGCGGGTTTGCCGACATCAAGGATTGGAGCAGTTTGCTTTCCGGTGCCAATCCGGGTGAAGTGGTGAGCATTTTGACGCGACGCAGACAGCGACCGTAGGCCGCTGAATTTGGGGGCGTTGGCTTTCCGGTGCAGCGTGCGATCGCCACTGCCCAATTTCTGCCCTTTGCGTCACCGACCCGCCGCTCAGTCCTAAATTTGGGGATCCCCTAATTTGGGGATCTCCCAATTTGGGGATCTCCCATATTTGGGAATCTAGGGCAGAGCGAAAAACTGTACGGAGTTTTGATCTGTACGGAGTCTAAAACTATACAGACTCCCCATATTTAAGATGATATTCAAGAAAATTGCGTAAAGCCTCAGATAACCTGCAGTTTCTACCGATGCTCTCTGAGTGATGCAACAGCGAGGATCAGTAGTATCGCGGGTTATCTTGACACGCTGGCTATTTTGCGTAGAACTTACCATGTCGTCGCCACAAACTTCAGTCTCAGACGCCCGCTTTGCTCGACTGGCTCGGGGAACGAATGCCGCTAACTGGTTTTGGTTGCCCTCTAAGGAAGCCCAACCCTATAAGCCGCAAGACTTTGCCATCATGAAAAGCCTGGGGCTAACGTTTGTGCGACTGCCCATTGACTTTGCTACCATTTATGACGCGAAGTCACCTAGCTTAATCAACATAAAAGCGTTAGCCAAGATAGATGCGGCGATCGCCCAAATCCAGTCTTACGGGCTAGCTGTCGTCGTCGATTTACATAGCACCCCCGGCTTCTTAGACAAAAATGACTACTCAGGCGCGTTAGAAAACCCGGCATTTCGGCAGATCTTCATCAACTTTTGGCAATCGTTTGCGGCTCATTTGGGGCGGACGACCAATCCTGAGATGACGTTTTTGCAGCCGATGAACGAGCCAGTATTTCAATCTAACCCCGATGCCTGGGCACCGATTCAAGCCCAGCTGCTGCAAACCATCCGAGCCAGCGCCCCCAATCACACATTAATTGCCGTCAGCGCCCTCTGGCAAAACATCGACACGCTGGTAAAGCTACAGCCCTTAGCCGACCGCAACGTAGTCTACGATTTTCACTTTTATGAACCCTTTGTGTTTACCCATCAAGGGGCAGAGTGGATTGATGGATATGTCCAAAATTTGAAGCAGGTGCCGTATCCGTCTACACCCCAAAATATCCAGCCGCTATTGCAGCAGTTCTCTGGCAATCCAACGGCGATCGCCGACTTAAGCAACTACGGGGCGCAGCAGTGGAATCGCAATAAAGTGCGCCAATCCATTGCCCGAGCGGCCAAGTGGGCTAGCGACAATGGCGTGCGGCTCATGAGCAGTGAATTTGGGGTCTATGGCAAAACGGCTCCGGCGGGCGATCGCGTTCAGTGGATGGCCGATGTCCGCTCGGTATTTGAAGAATTTAAGATTGGTTGGGCATCGTGGGGCTATAAAGATGAGTTTGGCTATGTAGATTGGAAAAAAAATGTTCCAACCCTAGATGCAGCGATCCTCCAGGCGTTGGGACTCAACACAACCCTGCAATTTAACGGCACAGAAAAGCACGATACGCTAACGGGTACGTCTGTTGCCGATGGGTTAAATGGGCTGGGCGGCAACGATTTGCTGTCGGGCTATCAGGGCAATGATTTGCTGCGGGGCGGTAACGGCCAAGATCGGCTGCTGGCAGGGGATGGGAACGATCTGCTGCGGGGTGATAGAGGCGTAGATCTGCTGATTGGGGGCAAGGGTG
>JAYUYI010000204.1:0-4967 GCA_043752545.1 Thermoleptolyngbya sp. | reverse complement strand
CAGCCATTGCCTCTGACATTTTGGCTAGGTGAGGCGATCGCAATAAGTCTAGAACTTCGGTTTCTAGCTGTATGGCGGTGAGATCGGCCTGCTGAAACAGTTTGGCTGCTCCAGTGCTGGCAAATAGTTGAGCATTGACGGTTTGATGATCTTCGGCGGCAAAGGGGTAGGGAATTAATATAGCAGGGAGATGGGTGACGGCCAGTTCTGTCAGGGTGCCTGCTCCGGCTCGGCTAATGGCTAGCGTTGCCCGCTGCAATAGTGCCGCCATGTTGTCATAAAACGGCAGCGGGAAATAGTGGGGATGGGCTAATTGTTTGGCATCTGGATCGCTCTCACCAGTCAAATGTACCACCCAGGCTCCGGCTGCAAACCAGGCGGCTGCACATTGACGAACGAGGTGATTGACGGCTACGGCACCCTGGCTACCGCCAACCACTACGATTAACGGTGCATCGACAGGGATGGGTAAGTTCAACGGCGGTAAGTCGGTGGCTGAGACTAAGAATTGGGGGCGAACTGGAGTGCCTACCCAAACTGTCTTAGCGCGTGGCAAATAGGTAGTAGCGGCTTCAAATCCTAATGCGACCGTGCTACACAGCGGGCTGAGGAGACGGGTTACCTTGCCGGGTAGCGCGTTGGATTCATGCAAAACGGTAGGCAACCCTAGCGATCGCGCTGCCAAAATAGCTGGAGCCGCAATGTAGCCGCCAGTGGTAAACACACCGTGAAACTGCCCCTGGCGTAAGAGCTGCCGCACTTGCCAAACCGAACTCGCTAACTTGCCCAACACGCGCAGCGTGCCCAAGCCCAGCCGCTGCTGAAACCCTTCTACGTCGATGGTATGCATCGGATAGCGATCGGGAACTAGCTGAGTTTCCAGTCGATCGGGCACCCCTAGCCATTCCAGCTGATAGTCAGAAAGCTCTGCGGCAGTGGCGATCGCCGGGAACAGGTGTCCGCCAGTGCCACTGGCTGCAATTAAAAGTTTGGGCGGCATCTATCGGATTGAACGGGGATAGGGAGAGTAGTATGACTAGTTGGTCAACGTTGACGCAAGTTTAAGTAGCCGACAGCGGGTGGAACGATTAGACTGGTTGCTTAAACCCGCTATTTTTTGCAGCCTTACTTAAAGCCTTAAATTATCACCAGTAATCGTAATTAGACCTAGCTTTAAAGCTGTAATACTATCTAACAGTATCCAACGTACCATCATGTATAGATCTCTGGCTCCCTCATCGGCTATTTTGCAAAAAAAATCTGCTGTCTCACACGTTGGGAGCAGGCGGCGGGGGCATTGGTCTAAGCAGATATTGTCTGGACGGATATTAATCGCGGTGCCGTCTGTGCTGTTGGGTCTAATGCTGAGCTGGAGTGGTGCTGTAGCGGCTCAAACGCCGGGATTAGCCATAGCCCAAGCCGCACCTGATGCACCATCTGCCCCAGAAGAATTAACGCGATCGCTCGCTCGGTTTGATCAAGCGGCTAGCGATCGCAATCTACGGGCAGCGATGCGGCTGTTTAGCCGCGATTTTCAGCATTCTGATGGGCTAACCTACGATACGCTGCGACAAGTGCTAACCCAATTCTGGCAACAGTATTCGACGCTTTCTTATCGAACGGCGTTGAATTCCTGGAGCCGTGATGGGGAGGCGATCGTGGCGGAAACGACAACGACCATTACGGGTGTGCAGCAGCTCAACGGTCGCAGCTTTTCGCTAAACGCTACCATCAGTTCTCGCCAGCGCTACGAAAATAACAAGATTGTGTCGCAAGAGATCTTATCGGAGAGCAATGAAGTGCGATCGGGCGAGCATCCACCTACAGTGCAGGTGACGTTGCCTGCACAGGTGACCATTGGGCAAGCGTTTGACTTCGACATGATCGTCCAAGAACCGCTGGGCGATCGCCTGTTGTTAGGAACAGCCGTCGAAGAACCGATTCAGGCGGCAAACTATCTCAATACTGCGCCGTTAAATTTAGAGCTGCTGACTGCTGGCGGTTTGTTCAAAGTTGGCCGTGCTCCCGCTTTAGAGGATGACCGCTGGATTACGGGCATTATCGTTCGAGAAGATGGGATGATCCAACTCACCCGTCGGCTTCGGGTTGTGAGTCAGTAAGAGAGTGCGTTCACCGTCACCGATTTGGATGCAGACAGAAAAAACTGCTAGTTTGTCAGCGATCCTTATCCACTGCATCAGAAAATCGCATTTTTCCTAGTCGCTGAAAGCGATAGAATTTGAGTGGTTTTGCGAGTTGCAGACCTATGTGCGTGATCCGTTTAAGTCATTTTTGCTGGTAGTTGTGTAAAAGCCTATGTCTGTACCTCTCGTTCTTCTGGCATACCTGGCTGTGGGCGGCGCGTATCTCGTTGTCCTCCCAGCGATTACTTTTTTCTACTTAAAACAACGGTGGTATATTGCCAGTTCAATTGAACGGGTCATGATGTACTTTTTAGTATTCTTGCTATTCCCTGGCTTGCTGTTGCTCAGCCCATTTTTAAACTTTCGACCTGAGAAGCGGCCACTAGAAGGTTGACTGACTCGTTCAGATGTGGAGCTAGCAGCGGTTCAACCGAATTTCAAGGGTTGCTATGGCGAATTGGCTTCGCTATGGCAGCCCTTGAATCGTAAAATCAAGATTGAACATATACTGGGCAGGCCACTGACTCGCTTCAGTGATTTGATTCGCTTTAGTGGTTTATAGACAAGCCCGATGAGGACTACATGCGCCGGATTGATGTCATTGGCATTGGTATCGGAATTTTTACGGCAGGTGGACTGGTTTATCTGGTCTTCAAACAGGCTGGGCTAGAAGACGTGAATGCGGGAATTTGGACGCAGGCCGTTTTGATGGGCGGTTTGCTGGGTTGGCTGCTGACCTATGTAGGGCGGGCAGTCACTCAGACCATGACCTACAATCAGCAGTTGAAAGATTATGAAGATGCAGTGTTGCAAAAGCGATTAGACGACATGACTCCAGCAGAGCTGGCAGCACTGCAAGCAGAACTGGAGCAAGACAAGTTGGCAGCACACGATGGCAAGAGGGACGACGGATGAATTCGGTTTCTAGCTGTATGAAGGCACTGCGCGATCGCGGCCAGTGTGCATTGATTCCGTTCATCACGGCGGGCGACCCGGATTTAGCAACGACTGAAAAAGCGCTTTATATTCTCGATCGCAACGGCGCAGATTTAATTGAGCTGGGCGTTCCCTATTCTGATCCTTTGGCAGACGGGCCAGTGATTCAAGCGGCGGCTACGCGCGCGCTAGCCAAAGGAACCAAGTTAGAACATGTGCTAGATCTGGTGAAGCGGGTTAGCCCTGATCTGCGGGCACCGATTATTTTATTTACCTACTACAACCCCATTTTGAATCGGGGGATTGAGACATTTTTGCACCAAATTGCGGCGGCAGGGGTTAAGGGTTTAGTCGTACCTGATCTGCCGCTCGAAGAAATGGAGGCTCTGTTGCAGCCAGCGATCGCGGCGGGGATCGATGTCACGCTGCTGGTGGCTCCCACTACACCCAAAGCACGAATTGCGGCGATCGCCTCCCAGTCTCAGGGGTTCATCTACCTGGTTAGCGTTACAGGTGTGACTGGGGTGCGCACTGACGTTGGCAGTCGGGTGCAAGAGTTACTGATGGAGTTGCGCAGCGTGAGCGATAAGCCGATTGGAGTCGGGTTTGGTATTTCTCAGCCCAGTCAAGCCCGCCAGATTATGGAGTGGGGAGCCGATGCAGTGATTGTGGGTAGTGCATTCGTTAAGCGCCTTGCGGAAGGAGAACCGCATCAGGGATTAGAGGCGGTAGAAACTTTCTGCCGTAGTTTGAGGGCAGCGCTCGTCGATTAGCGCCTGTCAACTTCCTGTATTGGGTAGGGGCATGGCACTGCCCCTACCGAGTGCGTCGCATCCTTTATTTAAATTGGTATCAGCACAACTGTTAGACCAGTGTCAATTGGGGCAAGTGCTCGACTCCGCTGGGAACTGACCGACCGATGGCGGTGGCGATCGCCTTGACACTCTCCACCATGGCGACCATGTCGTTTAGTGATAATGCCTGCCGTGCGTCAGAGACAGATTTTTCGGGTTCTGGGTGGCACTCGACAATGATGCCATCGGCTCCACAGGCCACGGCGGCACGAGCCAGATCTGCCACCAGCTCGCGTTTTCCGGCGGCGTGGCTAGGGTCTACAATGACGGGCAGGTGAGTAATTTGCTTGAGCGCCGATACTGCTCCCAGATCCAGGACGTTACGCGTATAGGTGTCGAAGCTGCGGATACCTCGTTCGCACAAAATTACGTTGGGATTGCCGTGGCTGAGAATATATTCCGCAGCCATGACAAATTCTTCGATGGTGGCGGCCAGTCCTCGTTTCAGCAGCACGGGCTTGTGAGCTTGCCCTAGCGCCTTAAGCAAATCGAAGTTTTGCATGTTGCGGCTACCCACCTGCAACACATCGGCATAGGCGGCAATCGCTTCAATTTGGGAAATGGCCATGACTTCGGTGATCACAGGCATGCCGTAGCGATCGCGCACTGCTGCCAGAATTTCTAACCCCTCTATTCCCAGCCCCTGGAAGTCGTAGGGTGACGTCCGGGGTTTGTAGACTCCTCCACGTAGTGCTTGGACAGACGCGATCGCCAGTCGGCTGGCAACGGCCTCCATCTGGTCGCGGTTTTCGACGGTGCAAGGCCCGCCTACAATCAGCAGATCTCGTCCACCGACGGCAACGGTGTCAGAAATTTGAACGATGGATTGGTGGCTGACATCGGTTTTGAGGGCAAGTTTGGCTTTTTGCATGGGAGGTTCTCCTAGGTTGGATCGGGTTAAATTAATTGAAAAAACGCGATGTGCAACTTGATCTCGCTCAACGAATCTCCGCTCACGAAGCGCGTGACGCCGCCGCGAATGGCGTATTCAGCATAACACTCGGGGCACCCCAGCAGGCCCTCGCTCACGTAG
>JAYUYI010000203.1:0-11582 GCA_043752545.1 Thermoleptolyngbya sp. | reverse complement strand
TTACGCGTAAGCCCTAGCTTTGTTGCAACGTTCTTTTCTACATCAGAATCACCCTTCTAGCGATCGGTTATCTGGCACCACGAGATCCCCGGCTTTTTCAAAAAGCCGGGGATCTGTCACCTCTAGAAGCTGGCAGGTTCGTATTCAAGCTATTGTGAATGCGATCGCTCTAAACAATCGGCTCAGATAACCCCTTCGTTGCCGCCGCTGCCTTATAGGCATCCATGAATGTGCGGAATGCTTCTTGAGTCATCTCCTTTTTAATCAAGCTAGTTTCCACCTCACGCAATAGAGCCTGAAACTCAGCTTGAGACAGCTGCTGAAGCCCAATCAGCGCTGCAATGTATTGGTCACAGCGTTCTTCAGACGCATTCTCCACACAGCGCTGCAACACCGATCGCGCCGTATTGTAAGCATCATTAAACGTCCGAAACGACTCTTGAGAAATCTGCTCTTGTGCCAGGACATTGGCAGCTTCCACCAGCAATTGTTCTAGGGCTTTTTGTTGGAGGCGGATTTGCTATTGGCGATCGCCCAAGTCCAACTCTATCGACAGTTCCATACTGCGGATCGCGGCATCAATATACTGGTCGGCCAGTAGCTTACGCTCGTCTGCTTTTTGCTTCAGCTGCTGCCACCATTCCCACAGTCCCACTAGGCTACCCGCTGGCAACGTCGTCAATGCAATCAACAACCCGCCATTTCTGGTCAGAAACGAGACAACGGTAGACATAAACGTAGGGCGATCGCGTTCATAGTAGGCGATCGCGCCATCATGCAGGGCAATGCCAGTTCCTTCTGAGGGGTTGGGGCGTTTGATTTCCGTCACTAGCGGTCGCAGGTCAGCAGACTCTTCGGAAATCGCATCGGCAATCTCTCGCTGATGCTCTGAGACAATTTGGGTCAGCTGTCGAACCAGGCCAGTGTCTAAATGCCGATTGCTGATCAATAATCGTCGTACCGATATGGTGGGCAGATCGACAGGTGGAATGGGGGGGTAGCCTTGATAGATACCTTTGGGAATCAGGGCAGGCTCTAGGGCTGGATGGCGCACACGCAGTGCCTCGGCTTGCTCAATCGGTAGAATCTGAGCGCGAGTTTGCTGCACAATGTGGGCAATGTAGTCGTTATTTAATGTGCGCCCGACTAAATCGGTGAACTGGGTGATACTAGAACCCTGCTGGACAATCAGTTGAAACACGTCGTCAAACAAGACGGCAATCGTGCGAGCAAAGGCACCTCCCGGCATATCGGCTTGGGCGATCGCCAGATCAGCCAAGCTTTGCTCAATTTGCTCCAGGTTTTCGTCGCTGCCGCTGGTTGAAATCACCGAAATATCTAGCTTCGGAGCATTGAGCTTAACGACTTGCGCAATGGCCTGCCCCAGAATATAGCTCTCTCCCTCCAGATCTCCGGTTGCGAGAGTGAGATGCTCAACCCGACGGGCATTTTGTGCCACCCAGTTGGTGCTAATGATGACGGCAACTAGACATAGAGCCAGTAATGTCTTTGAAGACAACGACAGTTGAGCTTTCATTGCCTAAATTTAGTTCTCATAATTCTGACGCTCTCCATTCTAATAAACGCCATTTTAACGGTGATATAGCATTTTTCTGGTAAGCACTTCGGCATTTGTTCCTAGGCAGAGCTGAGGAACAAATGCCGATTTTTTACCAGAAAAGTGGCACTTAGTTCAGAAGGAGTGGCACTAACATTCACTCCTCCTCAACTTACTGCTAGAGGAGTGGCACTTAGTTCAGAAGGAGTGGCACTAACATCCACTCCTCCTCAACTTACTGCTAGAGGAGTGGCACTTAGTTCAGAAGGAGTGGCACTAACATCCACTCGATCGCTACTAACAATCACTCCTTCATTCATAATAAAAAATTAAGCGATCGCAAATAAAATATAAGCTGCACTTAACATAGTTGCAAAATTTTAACGTTGGCCATCACTCACTCAACCCCATGATGGATAGCGATCGCATCAGATTGAATCCCATCTTCATACAGCCAGGACAAACCCAAAGCAATTGCCCTGATCTAGGGAAAACTAACTACACAGATCCCCAAAAACTAGCGATCGCGTCCTTAAATTCCTTAAATCCCCTCAGGGAAAACGGACATCTCAACCGATAGATTATAAACATCTAAATCATTTAAAAGGAGTGCATCATGCCACGACGTAAAAAAGTTTCTCGCGTTCTCGAAAAAGCTCAACAGCGGGAAGCCAGTCTGCGATCGATTAGTCCTCAGCTCGATCTCGGCAACGGGCTTACCCTAACGACCTACTCCATCCGCCTGCAACACCTACAAGCCCAAGTTTCCACCTACAACACGACCCTTTCCCTGCTCGACAAATGTTCGGACGACATTGCTATGGCTGAACGCGAAGTGCGTGACCTAGCTGAACAAATGTTGATGGGTGTTGGCATCAAATATGGAAAAAGTAGCCAAGAATATGGCATGGCTGGTGGCGTTCCTAAAAACAAACGTCGTCGTGCCATCAGTCAGCAATCGTCGGTTGCCATGACTGGCATGACTGGCACGACTGTCACTACTGGTACGACTGGCATGCAGGCAGCAATGCCCAGCGCCACGCCAGATCACACTGCTTACCTCACCAACGGCAAAGCCCTTGTCTCCTAATTTAATCTGTTGTAACGACTCAGTCTGCCCTCACCCTAAATCCCTCTCCCTACTTGGGAGAGGGACTTTGAACTGGTTCGGTTCCCCTTCTCCCAAGTAGGGAGAAGGGGCTAGGGGATGAGGGCTGTTTATAGCCTGAGTGGTTTACCTGTTAATTTAATCTGTTGCCTGATCTAACCTCAGTCTGGAATCAGCTAATCTTTTTAGCCCAAACTGAGGTTATTTTATGGGCTTGATTCACCGTTACCAACGTCTGAAGCAGTCCCTGTTTGGTTGAGGCGATCGCCTTGGCACAACTGAAGCAATCTCTAGGGTGAGTCGGGATTAATTAAATGTAATGTGCAATTTTACCGTTGAAACCCTTGATTTCCCGTGGGGTGGGCGTCTTGCCCGCCCAGGCTAGACGGGCGAGACGCCTATCCCACAAAACTTTAGATTAAGTTGCCCATCGGGATTAATTAAATGCGTTGCTGATGCCGTGTGATCCAAATCCTATTAGGCCGCTAGGATTGTAGGTTACTCTACTGCATGACCTCTTTGCAGGGGCTGGGGCGAGTCAAATCCTCACGTCCGATTACCTCTGCCTCAACTCATGCTCTCTACTAGAGGGATTGATGAACGCGACTACTCCCCCACGCATCCAAGCCGACTTACAGGCCGCAATAATTCGCAACCCGCTGATTGTCTCACCCGATACCCCGGTGCTAGAGGCGATCGCCCAGATGAGCGAGGTTACCTTGGAACAGCCAGCCTCTAAAGCATTGGAGCCGCGATTGGCTGAACGTCGAGCTAACGCGCATTTAAATTGTGTGCTGGTAGGAGATAGTGAGCAACTGCTGGGAATCCTAACAGAGGAGGATATTGGCCGCCTGATGGTTCAGCCGCAATCTTTAGAAAACCTGGTCATGCGCCAGGTAATGACATCCCCCGTCATTAGCCGACGCGAATCTGCGTTCACTAACCTTAGCTCGGCGGTGAACCTGCTCCAGCAGCAGCAGATTAGTCACCTGCCCTTGCTGGATAATCAAGGCCAGATTGTAGGTTTATTAACTCTGATGAAGCTTTTGGAACAGCAAGCAGCTCAGCTAGAAGCAGAAAAAATCAAGCTGTTGACCAATTACACCACCGCGATAGAGCAACAGGTGAACCAGCGCACTGCTGAGATTAAGGCACAGGCAGAGCGCGAGCAGTTAGTGTTCAAAATTGCCCTAGGGATTCGGCAGTCGCTTCAGCTAGAGGAAATACTGAAAACCACTGTTGCCGGGGTGCAGCAGTTGCTTAATGCAGACCGAGTGTTAATCTACCAATTTCAGCCCGATATGAGTGGCATCATTGTCACAGAGTCGGTGCTGCCCGGTTGGACCATAGCACTGGGCAGCCAAATTCAAGACACATGCTTTCAGCACAATGCTGGGGGTGACTATCGAGCTGGAAAAACCCGGGCGATCGCCAACATCCATCAGGCGGGTCTGACCGCTTGTCATATAGAATTGCTAGAACAGTTTGAGGTAAAAGCCAATCTAGTTGCACCGATTCTAGTTAGAGGTGAGCTATGGGGACTGCTGATTACCCATCAGTGTTCTGCCCCTCGTCAGTGGCAAGCAACTGAGCTGAATTTATTAGATCAACTGGTAGTCCAGATTGCGATCGCCATTCAACAAGCGACAGCTTACCAGCAGGTACTGGCAGAGCGACAGCAGATCGAAGCCACTCTGCGCGCCAGCGAACGGCGCTACGCCACCCTGACTGAACTGTCTCCTGTGGGAATTTTTCAAACTGATGCGATGGGACATTGCCTCTATGTCAATGAACGCTGGTGCCAGATTGTCGGACTGAGGCTAGAAGCAGCAGCGGGGTTGGGTTGGTTGAACGGCGTTCATCCCGATGATCGCGGCTTTGTGTTCACTGAATGGTGTGCAGCGGCTGAGGCAAACCATCCATTTCGCTTAGAATATCGGTTCCAAAATGCAGCAGGGGATGTGACCTGGGTTCTCGGTCAAGCCGTAGCAGAGAGGGGAGTGGCAGGTGAAATTGTGGGCTATATCGGCACAATTACCGATATGACTGACAGTAAACAGGCCGAAGCCGATCGGTTTCAAAGCAAAAAACTGCGCCTAGAGCTAACCTTGCTAGAAAATATTCTCGATAATATTCTGGCAGGTTACTGGGATGCCGATCTATTCAACAACGAGCAATATATCAGCCCTGGCTTCAAAAAAATGTTTGGCTATGAGGATGATGAACTGCCCAATTCCCCTGAAACATGGAAGCAGTTGATTTTTCCAGACGATTTACCCAAGGCAACCGAGGGGTACACTCAGCATGTCCAAAGTCGCGGAAAAATTCCGTATTGTAATGAGTTACGCTATCGCCATAAAAATGGCTCTACGGTTTGGGTGATTTGTACAGGGCGGGTCATCGAGTGGGATCAATCAGGCAATCCCCTGCGGCTCATTGGTTGCCATATCGACATTACTCAGCGCAAAGTCGCCGAAGCACAGCTGCGCGACCTGTCTGATCGCCTAACGCTAGCCGTCAAGTCGGGGGCGATCGCCATCTGGGATTGGGACATTCCCCACAATATTCTGACCTGGGATGAGCGCATGTATGAGCTATACGGCATCACTCCCGAGCAGTTTACCAGCGTCTATGATGCTTGGATCAATCGCGTGCATCTAGACGATCGGCCTCGCGCCGAAACGGCAATTCAACAGGCTGTGGCCGGGGAGCAAGACTACGATCTCGAATTTCGGGTCGTTCACCTCGACGGCACAATTCGCTTTATCAAAGCCTATGCCTTGGTGCAGCGCACCCCTCAAGGTGAACCCCAGCGCCTGATTGGGATTAACTTTGATATTACCGAGCGCAAACAGGCCGAACTCACCCAGATGCACACTAGCGCCCAGTTAGCCGCCTCTAATCGAGAACTGGAAGCGTTTGCCTACTCTGTCTCCCACGACTTGCGATCGCCATTACGGGCAATCGACGGCTTCAGCAAAGCCTTACTCGAAGATTATGGCAACCAATTTGATGCAGAGGGTCAAGACTACTTCAACCGCATCCGTCACAATGTCAAGCGGATGGGGATGTTGATTGATGATCTGCTGCGCCTTTCCCGCGTGTCCCGCTCCGAAATGCAGTACAGTGCCGTCAACCTTAGTGCGCTGGTGCAAGAGCAGGTGAATGAATTGCAAGCATCAGACCCAGATCGACAGGTTACAGTGATAGTTGCCCCAGCCGTGACTGTCTTAGCCGACCTTACCCTGATGCGGGTTGTAGTTAGCAACCTGTTACAAAATGCCTGGAAATTTACCAGTCATCGTCCCCACGCTGCCATTGAGTTTGGAGTGATGCAGCTAGATAGACAACCCACCTATTTTGTCCGCGATGATGGAGCAGGCTTTGATATGGCCTACGCCAATTTGCTGTTTGGCGTCTTCCAACGCTTACACAACACCAATGAATTTCCAGGGACGGGCATTGGGTTAGCAACTGTCCAACGGGTCGTTCACCGTCATGGTGGACAGGTTTGGGCAGAAGGAGCTGTAGGGCAAGGCGCAACAGTCTATTTTACGGTGCCCAATCCACCAATCAAGCCAGGGACATAATCCATGACCGCTCTGCGTGCCATCTTGCTAGTCGAAGATAACCCCGATGATGAACGGTTGACCCTGCGGGCGCTGCGACGCGGTAACATTGTCAATGAAATTCTGATTGCCCGTAATGGGGAAGAAGCATTAAACATCTTGTTTAACACCAATCCGCTACCGAGCGTTGTGCTCCTAGATTTAAAGCTACCCAAAATCAATGGACTGGAAGTCTTGCGCCAAATTCGTACCCACGAAACCACCTGTTTATTGCCTGTAGTGGTGTTGACGTCCTCTAGTGAAGAGCGCGACCTCATTGAGAGCTATAGCCTGGGAGCCAATAGCTATGTATGCAAACCCGTCGATGTGGATCAGTTTACCGAGGCCGTCCGCCAACTAGGATTGTACTGGGCAGTGATTAATCAACCCGTGCCGGAAGGACTGTAACCCATGAGTGAGCTACTGCATGTCCTGATTGTTGAAGATTTAGAAGATGACGCCCTGTTGATGCTGCGAACACTGCGACGCGATGGGTTCGACGTCGTTTGGGAGCGGGTAGAAACAGCAGACACCCTCCGCACGGCGTTGACTCACGGCTGCTGGGATCTGCTGATTTCAGATTATTGCCTACCCAGTTTCAATGCAGCTGCGGCTCTACAAATCCTAAAGCAAAGCCAGCTCGATATTCCGTTCATTGTAGTGTCGGGCACCATTGGTGAAACGGTGGCAGTGGAGCTGATGAAAGCGGGTGCCAGTGATTATCTGATGAAAAATAACTTAACTCGATTGCCAGAAGCAGTGCGGCGAGAAGTGCGGGAAGCCCAAATTCGTGCAGAACGGCAGCAAGCGGCAATTGAGCTAGACCAGATCAAAGAGCGGTTGCAGCTTGCGATTGAAGGGTCGGGGATTGGGTTGTGGGATTGGTCGGTGCAGACGGAGGCTTTGACGTTGAATGACCGTTGGGCGGAGATGATTGGCTACACGCTGCAAGAGCTGGAACCCATCAGCTTTGAAACCTGGCAGCGCCATACCTATCCAGACGATTTGCAACAGGCAACCCTGCTCCTAGACCAACACTTTCGGCAAGAAATCCCGGGCTATGCCTGTGAACTGCGAATGCGCCATAAATTGGGTCGATGGGTTTGGGTGCTAGCACGCGGTAAGGTCGTAGAGCGGGATGCCAATGGTCAGCCCCTACGGATGATTGGTACCCATCTAGATATTACCGATCGCAAGCTCAATGAAGCAACCCTGCAACAGCTCAACCAAGAGTTGGAAGCGCGAGTAGAGCACCGCACCGCCGCATTGCAGCAGAGTGAGGCTCGACTGCAGGAGGCTCAGCAGGTGGCTCGTCTCGGCAGTTGGGAGTTAGATGTCCAGTCTCGTCAACTGACCTGGTCGGCTGAAATCTTCAACATCTTTGGCCTTAGTTCTGATCAGCTAGAACCCACCTATAAACAGCTGCTTCAGAATTATTTATCACCCGATGAGCGAGAGCGCTATGCCCAACTGGTAGATCGAGCCATTGGGCAGGGAGAACCCTATGCAACCGACCTGAAGATTATTCGAGCAGATGGCTCCCCAGGCTATATTTTTGTCAAAGCAGAACTTAGCTATCACCACACCGAACAAGTGCATCGGCTATTTGGGATTGCGATGGATATTAGCGATCGCAAACAAATAGAGACGCAGCTCCAACAAACCAACGAAGAACTAGCTCGCGCTACCCGCCTTAAAGATGAGTTTTTGGCCAACATGAGCCACGAACTGCGTACGCCGCTGACCGCAATTTTGGGCATGTCTGAAATCTTGAAGGAAAAAATCTTTGGGGAACTCAATCCCAAACAACATCAGTATATTGAGGTGATTTCGGATAGCGGCAAGCATTTAATTAAGCTGATCAACGATATTTTAGACGTCTCAAAAATTTCAGCTGGCAAGCTAGAGCTAGATGTTGCCGCCGTTTTGCTCAGCGAGTTGTGTGACTCTAGTCTCGTATTCGTCAAACAAGAGGCTCACAAAAAACAGATTCAACTCACCACCCGTTTATCTCCAAGTTTAGAATCTCCAAATTTAGGAATAGTTGAACTAGACGAACGCCGGATGCGGCAGGTGCTAATCAATTTACTCAACAATGCCGTTAAATTTACGCCAGTTGGTGGTCAAGTTACCCTAGACGTTAAACTTCAACCCGCCACCGAAGCGGCTCACGCAGATCTAGAGATGCTAGATTTTGATACCTGGATTGTGTTTTCAGTCATCGATACTGGCATTGGCATTTCCCCTGAGGATCACGCCAAGCTGTTCCAACCCTTTGTGCAAATTGACAGCAGCCTCAATCGGCATTATGAAGGCACCGGGCTGGGGCTAACGTTAGTCAATCAATTGGTTGAACTCCACGGAGGCTCCGTTCACCTCACTAGCCAGTTGGGGCAGGGCAGCTGTTTTACGATCCGCTTACCCTGTCGTTATCCCGTTAAGGCGATTGGGTTAGAAGATCGATTAACTTATCCTTCACCCCCGGCTCTAGCCTTCTCTGAAGGCTCAACCGCAACGGCGATCGCGCGACCGACTGCCACAGACGAGACGAGCGCTGTGGGCACTGCGCAGGCCAGCCAACGCCCCCTGATTTTGATTGCAGAAGATAATCAATCCAACATTGATACGCTCTTTAGCTATCTGGAAATGCATGGCTATCAGCTATTGATTGCCAGAGATGGCCAAGAAGCTATTGCTCTGACCCAAACGCATAGCCCTGACTTAATTTTGATGGATATTCAAATGCCGGGAGTGGATGGGCTGGCGGCGATTCAAACCATTCGCCAAGATCTAAACCTGGTTCAAATTCCGATTATTGCCCTGACTGCCCTAGCCATGGAGGGCGATCGCGAGCGATGCTTGGCCGTCGGGGCAAATGACTATTTGGCTAAGCCGATTAAACTCAAGCACCTGATCACGACCATTCGGCAGTTGCTGTGTGCTCAAGAAAATAAGTTTGAAAATAAGTTTTGAGTTTTGAGTTAAGCGCCTAATTCAAAACTCAAAACTCAAAACTCAAAACTTTTTCCGTCCCCAGGATGCTGGCAAAACATTAGACTGATAGTACAATTGGTCTAGTAGCCTGCCAGGTAGCCACCATGCCATCGAAACTATTGATTGTTGAAAGCCCTGGGAAGATCAAGAAGCTCAGTCAAATTCTTGGGTCTGACTGGTTGGTGAAGGCTAGTGTTGGGCATATTCGAGAACTGGCGAGCGATGGGGAAGATTCGCTGGGTTTTGATCTTGATGGCAATTCGGTGCGCTGTCGCTTTGTGGCGCGTGGATCGCGTGGGGCAGAGGTGATTCAGGGGCTAAAGGCGGCGGTGAAGCAGGTTCAAACCGTGGTGCTAGCCACAGACCCCGACCGCGAAGGCGAAACGATCGCCTGGCATCTTCAGCAAGCCCTGAACCTGAAAAGTCCTCAGCGTGTGGTCTACACCGAGATTACTCCCAACGCGGTGAGAGCCGCGATCGCCCGCCCCCGTGCCCTCGATCTCAACCTCGTATACTCTGGGCTATGCCGCACCGTGCTAGACAAACTGGTGGGCTATCGCGGCTCACCGCTGCTGTGGCAGTTGCAGAATGGAGCCAAAAGTATGGGGCGGGTGCAGAGTGCTGCCCTGCACATCATTTGCCAGCGAGAGCGGCAGATTCAAGTATTTGTGCCGCAGGATTATTGGAGCGTGTTTGTCGATTATGCAGAAGGGTTTCGCGCCTACTACAAGGGCAGCAGCACCGATGCCAGTGCCGAAGAGCCTGCCCCCGACGATGCGACTGAACCCAGCACTGGCCAAACCCCAACCCAAGAATCTGAGCGCGTCACCTCCCAAGCTGAAGCCGATCGCTTGGTCGAACTGGCGCAACAGCATCCTCACGCCATCACCCAGATCGAAGGCAAAACTACCAGCCGGACGCCACCACCACCCTTCATCACCTCCACTCTGCAACAAGCCGCCGGTTCCCGCCTGCGCCTCAGTCCCGAAAAAACCATGCAGGTAGCACAGTCGCTCTACGAAGCAGGCTTGATCACCTATATGCGAACCGACAGCACGGCTCTTAGCCCCGAGTTTTGCGCCCAGGCGCGGCAATGGCTAGAGGCACATGACCCCACCAACGTACCCAAAAAAGTTGCCCAGCATCGCAAAACCAAAGCCGCCCAAGAAGCCCACGAAGCGATTCGCCCTACCGATGTCTACCGTCCCTCCAAAGAACTGCGGGTAGAACTGACCGCCGATGCCTTTGCCCTCTACGTGATGATTTGGAAACGGGCGATCGCCTCCCAGTGCCAGTCGGCCCGCGTGCGGCAAACCAAAATCTTGACCCAATCGGGTGCAGCCTGTTGGCAAGCCAAAGGTCAAGTCCTAGAATTTCACGGCTACAGCAAATATTGGCACAACCTCACCGCCGATGTGGAACTCCCTAGCCTCACGCCGGGACAAGCTCTCACCCTACAGCAAGCCGCACACGAGCAAAAGCAAACCCAGCCGCCCTCGCGCTACAGCGAACCCAAGCTCGTGCAGACCATGGAGCGCAAAGGCATCGGTCGCCCCAGCACCTATGCCCCCACCATTCATACCCTCAAGCAGCGGCTCTATGTAGACATGCTCAAAGGGCATTTGCAACCCACACCGCTGGGTTTGGACGTCGATAACTTTTTGCAAGATGCCCTGCCCGACCTGCTAGAAGCCGAATTCACCGCCCAGATGGAGCAAGCCCTGGACCAAATTGCCACCGGGCACCAGGACTGGCAACACTACCTCACCACCTGGAATCAAGCCTATTTTGCGCCCGCGTTGGTCAAGGCCAAACAGGTGATTCCCAGCCACCTCACCACTAACCCAGCCCCCCGTCGTGGCAAACCCACCGAGCTATCTAAAACGCCTTGCCCGCAGTGCAATAGCTTATTAGCCAAGATTCCGAGCAGCAAAGTCAAAAAGAAATATTTCCTCAAGTGCGTCAGCGGCTGTGCAGACGTAGTGCTGTTTTGGTCAGACTATAGCCGCAAGTGGGAACCGCCCCACAGCAAGCCTACCGATGACAAGTCGCCACCGTCCCCACCCACGGCCACCGCCTATCCCTGCCCAGTGTGCAAAAACCCGTTAGAGGAATATGCCTACGAGAAAGAGGGGCAGGCCAAAAAATTGCTGCGGTGTTCGGATATGAAAGCGAGAGGCGATCGCAAACATAAAGACGTGGTCTATTTTCACACCGCTAACGGCTGGTGGAGTCCTAAGTTAGGCAATCTGGCAGAAAAAGAACCCGTCACGCCCACGTAGGGATGAAGCATTTGCATCAAGATCCTGAACAC
>JAYUYI010000202.1:0-11609 GCA_043752545.1 Thermoleptolyngbya sp. | reverse complement strand
AATCCTAACCGGGAACGGTTCTGGACAAATGCTTATATTGATACGGCGGGTAAGGGGCTAATGGTTACCAATGCGGCCCCTGTATATGAAGACGATGAATTTAAAGGAACAGTATCGCTCGATCTGACGCTCAATGAGCTGAATACATTCGTAAAAAACTTCAGCTATGCCCAAGGCAGTTTGTTTATTGTGGGACAAGACAATCAGCTGCTGGCACATCCCACGTTAGTCAGTTCAGCAGAACAGTCGGTTGAGCTAGCCACTGAAGCATTTCCCGCAGAACTTCGGCCTCATTTGGGTCAGATCTTCCAAGCTGCGCCAATGGCAATCCAAACGGTTGGCTCGTACCTGGTGCTCTACCAAACTATGAAGTATGCGCCCTGGCGACTAGTATTTTGGGTGCCTCACTCTACGATTGTGTTCTCGCTATTGGGGGCGACTATTTTAGGTTCGATTGTACCGTTGCTAGGAGTGGGGCTGATGTTAGCGATCGCCACTTGGCTAATCCAGCGCGACTTCATTGCCCCTGCTCAGGGCTTAGTCAACTATATTCAAGCTGAAAATCAAAGTCTGGCACCTACACTGCCCGCCGTGCCCGAGGCTTGGCATCCCTGGTTTTTCACCATTTCAACTATTTTTCAAGAAAACCGCAAACTGCTGCAAGAACTAGAAGCAAAAATTGTGGCACTACAATCGGCGCAGCTGCAGCTGGTGCAAAGTGAAAAAATGTCTGCATTGGGCAATCTGGTTTCTGGCGTTGCCCATGAAATTAACAACCCGGTTGGCTTTATTGCTGGAAACCTAAAGCCCGCCAAAGCATATATTGTCGATTTATTTAAGCTGATTGATCTGTATCAGACTAGGCTGCCGCATCTTGATCCAGAGTTAAAAGACTTTCTAGAAGAAATGGATTTGGCCTATGTGCGGCAAGATCTACCGAAGCTGCTGACCTCAATGACGCTAGGAGTAGAGCGCATTTGTGAGATTAGCACCAGTTTGCGCACCTTCTCTAGAGCTGATAAAGACACTACAACTAGCTTTGACATCCATGCCGGAATTGACAGCACCCTATTAATTTTGAAGCATCGTTTGAAGGCTAATAACCGCCGTCCCGAAATTAAGATGATCAAAGAGTACGGCCTACTGCCTGAGGTTAGATGCTTTCCAGGGCAGCTAAATCAGGTGTTTATGAATATTTTGGCTAACGCCATTGACGCTCTAGAAGAAGCCAATCAGGAGCGGAGTTTTGACAGTCTCAACACGAACCCCAACTGCATTACCATTCAAACCACGCTAGAGGACGATGGCTGGGTTGCGATCTGCATTACCGATACCGGGCTGGGGATGCCTGAAGCGGTGAGGCAGCGTGTGTTTGATCATCTATTTACGACCAAAGCTGTTGGTAAAGGCACCGGATTGGGCTTGGCGATCGCCCATCAAATTGTGACCCAAACCCACAGCGGCAGCCTCAGCTGCCGCGCCGCGCTCAGTGGCGGTGCGGAGTTTGTAATTCGGCTTCCGGTCGGAGCCGCAACGCCGGAGAGCAAGGCGCTACCGATTTGACGTCTAGCCGCTTAAGCGATCGCCACGGCGGCTTTAATCGCAAAGATTTTTTCAATCACCTGCGCCACAATCTTATCGGGAGTAGATGCCCCTGAGGTAATGCCGACCACAATCGCTCCCTCAGGCAACCAGTTCTCAGTTACGTCTAGGTCTTGATGCAGCGGCTTGTGCTCAATGCGGTTACCTGGCCCAATGCGATCGCCGCTATCGATGTGATAGGAAGAAATATGGCGATCGACGGCAATTTCTTGCAAATGGGTCGTGTTAGACGAGTTGTAGCCCCCCACCACGACCATGAGGTCAAGCGGAGCATCAACTAGCTCGTACATGGCGTCTTGGCGCTCTTGCGTCGCGTCGCAAATGGTATTGAACGAAAGGAAGTGGCTGTTGAGCTGGTCTGGCCCATATTTTTGCATCATCGTTCGCTCAAACAGCTTGCCAATCTGCTCCGTTTCACCCTTAAGCATGGTGGTTTGGTTGGCAATGCCCACCCGTTCGAGGTCAAGGTCGGGGTCAAACCCAACGGAATGAGAGTTGCGAAACTTGGCCAAAAATTCGTCGCGATCGCCCCCGTGCAAAATATAGTTGGCCACATATTCGGCCTGCCCCAAATTCAGCACAATCAGGTATGTGCCAGCAAATGAGCTGGTGGCCACCGTTTCTTCATGTTTATATTGGCCGTGAATGATCGAGGTATGGCTGCTTTTTTTATGCTTTTCTACGGTGTTCCACACCTTAGACACCCACGGACATGTGGTGTCTACAATCGTGCAGCCTTTGTCATTAAGCAGCTGCATTTCTTGAACGCTGGCTCCAAAGGCGGGCAAAATGACCACATCGCCCTGCCCCACGACCGCAAAATCCTTCCCGGCTTCTGCCACCGGAATGAACCCTACCTGCATCTCTCGCAGGCGCTGGTTAACAGACGGATTATGAATAATTTCGTTAGTAATCCAGATCCGCTCGTGAGGAAAGTGCTGCCGCGTTTCGTATGCCATGGCGACTGCCCGTTCGACGCCCCAGCAAAAGCCAAATGCCTGCGCCAGCCGAATGGTGACATTCCCTTGTGTTAGCGTGTAGCCAATGTCACGAATGTGTTGAATCAGGTTGCTTTGATACTCCGACTGCATTTGCCCTGAAACGTCGTCTTCGTGCCCAAAGCCTTTGCGGTAATAATTATCGGAATTGTTGAGCGATCGCTTAAACGCTTTAGTATCCATACTTAACGTATCAACATTAATAGTGCTGCCCCAGGCCACAATCAGCTTACAATCAGCCTAAGACTAGCCTAGCAGAGATAGGGAAACGCGCAGACAACAGCACTC
The DNA here is from genome assembly GCA_043752545.1 of Thermoleptolyngbya sp. GTDB lineage: Bacteria > Cyanobacteriota > Cyanobacteriia > Elainellales > Elainellaceae > CASBQJ01. The sequence continues at coordinate 8,721 of JAYUYI010000202.1, read as the reverse complement.
TTTCCCTACTGCTGTCTGCGCCAATACCCTACCCCTGTCCGCGCAAATACAACTGCAAAACCGTGCGCCAAACGAGGTAGCCTTGCGGGTTGAGATGTAGCCCATCGGTGCTCAAACTGGGGTGGAGGTTGCCCTGAGCATCGGTAAATGCCCCATATAAATCTAGGTAGTAGATGCCCTGCTCGGTGGCGATCGCCTTTAGTTCGTTATTTAGGCGGCGGATGCGGCTGTTGGGCACTGTGAGCAGGCGATCTCGCCCTTCCCAGGTGGTGTCTGTGCCGGCATGGGGCAAAATCGACTGAATCACAACCTGCGTGTCGGGATGAGACCGCCGCAGCTGCCTGACAATAGCCCGATAGTTGTCTAGCAGCACCGAGTCATCGACGCCCCGAATCAAATCATTAATCCCAATCATCACCAAAATTGTTTGGGGACGAGTTTGGTCGATCAAGCCAATCCGCTGCCGCAGCCCGTCTGAGGTTTCACCCGAAATCCCCTGATTCAGCCAGGTGCGTTCGGTGGGCAGCAGATCTTGCGGAAACCACAGGCTGATCGAATCTCCCAACAGCACGGCCAACCCGTCAGCCGGGTGTTCGGCAGCAACACGAGCCTCTTGACGCAGCAGATCAACCCACTGTTCATAGGTGAGCTGTTGCCGTGGCCCCAATGCTTCTAACGATGCGGCTGTTGTCGTCGCCGTAGCAGGGCGAGGTTGCGCTAACGCCGCCGTGGGGTGCATGCGGTGATACTGCTGCCAGCCCAAGGTTAGTCCCAGAAAGCCCAGCACACCATTGCCCACCAGAGACCACCAGACCCAGCGCGGCAGCGATCGCCATGACACACTAGGTGATGCAGCCCGAGCCATGTGCCGCCTCACCGGTTGAGTAGTTTTATCAGCAACGTTGGAGGGGCGATCGCGCATGAATACCACTAGCTATAAAAAACAGTAGCCTCAGAGGGGCAGCTACACCAGCAGCGAATTGCCAAAAAACTCTCACCGCCAATCATATAGCAGTTTTCAGATGGATGAGGCCCATCACAGGTTCCAGAACAAGGGGCTTAAGCGCCTTGCCTGTGATGTACCGACGTGAAAAAGACTATACCTGAGCACCCCGCAAACACTCACGGTTCAAATTGGCCGGAACGTTCTAGGCAGGCTATTGACCCACGCGCATCGTCCGAAAATAGGCGCTTGGATCTTGAGCTACCCAGCCCAAGCTGGAATTAGTCCGGATCTCAAACTGGAGATGGGGCGGTTGGGTAGTGCTGCTGCGGCCAGTAGTGCCAATGCGATCGCCTGCTCTGACCCCTTGCCCCACCTGAACCGTGAAGCTGCCCAATTGGGCATAGCGGGTTTGTAGCCCCTGCGGATGGTTGATCACAACCAAGTTGCCATAGCCACCTTGAGTCCCGGCAAAGGCAATGGTGCCCCCGCCCGCCGCCCGCACAGCCGTTCCGGCTTCGACGGCCAAATCGACGCCACTGTTAAACACAACCGCTTGAGAGGCAGAATCGACCTGCCAGCCATAGCCTTTGAGGACGGAGGCGGTGGCGGGTAGCGGATAGGTGCTGAGCCCGCTGTTGGCCGTGGGAGTCGAAGCGGCAGGAGACGCCGTAGCTGCTGTAGTTGGCGCATTTGGCGACCAGTTTACCCCTGGGATAAAGGCAACCCGAGGCACCGCCTGACAACCATTCGCCTCAAAAATGATATCGGCGCGAATGCGATAGATGCGCGCTAGATCTCGCCAAGTGTTGCCCTGGGGCACCTCGACTCGGATGCCATTGTAGGGAGGAACCACAATCGCTGTCCCCACTGGAGCCGTCCCGCTGCGCAACGCCGGGTTTAGCCCCATCAACGTCGCTGGGATCAGGCTGTAGCGCTGAGCCAGACTGACCAACGTTTCTCCCGACGCGACGCGATGGCGAGTCAGGCGGGAGAGGGCAGGAGTAGGACAGGAGGTTTCGCTAGTTTGGGCGGTGGCGTAGCCTGAGCTTGCTCGTATCGCCTCCAACTCCGGCATTCCTAACCCGACGCCAGAGGTCATGGCCAATAGCAAACAAGAAGCAGAAATTTTGTGTAACAGATTCATACGCCGTCCAACGCGGGTCAAGAATTGCAGCAGTGCCGCTAAAGCTGACGCGCTACAAAACTCTAGACTGAATCTAACAAACAAAAGTTCAAGCCAGTTTGGGTAGATAGCTCTAACCGTTGAAGAAGCGTGTCAAAATCATGATATCTAGCCCTAGTTTAACCCTGACATGCTCAGTCGAAGAATCCCCGATCCTGCGCAGCGGGCGGTGCAGGCATCACAGGATTTAACGCTTGCGCTCACAACCCCACCCTAACGATCATGACTATGACCTCCAAGACTTTGACCACCTATGCCATGCTCTTGGTGGCAGGAGGTGCCTTAGGCTGGGTCGGCAACCAATATCTGAAGACCGCGCATCTGAGGCTGAATCCAGACAATGCCGCCGCGTTAAAGTCCGTACCTGTGATTCAACCCAGCGCTATTGCACCTGTAGCGGCGGCAATCCAATCGAGCAACCGCAACTTTATTGCGATCGCCGTGGAGCGAGTGGGGCCTGCTGTGGTGCGGATTGATGCCTCCCGCACGGTTGCCAATCAGTTGCCCAATGCGTTGCAAAACCCGTTTTTCCGGCGCTTCTTTGGCGACGAGCGCGGTGCCCGCCCTGAACGGGTAGAGCGCGGCACTGGGTCGGGCTTCATTGTCAGTCAAGATGGCCACATCGTCACCAATGCTCATGTGGTGGCCGGAGCCGATACGGTCAGCGTGACGCTCAAAGACGGACGTGAGTTTGAAGGTAAGGTCGTTGGGGTAGATCGCGTTACCGATGTGGCCGCGATCAAAATAGCCGCGACGACACTACCAACCGTGACCCTAGGCAGCTCCGAAAACCTAATTCCGGGAGAGTGGGCGATCGCCATCGGCAACCCTCTGGGCTTAGACAACACCGTCACCGCTGGCATCATCAGCGCCACCGGACGCTCTAGCTCTCAAGTTGGCGTCCCCGATCGCCGAGTCCGCTTCATTCAGACCGATGCTGCGATCAATCCAGGCAATTCGGGTGGACCTTTACTGAATAATCGCGGCGAGGTAATTGGGATCAATACCGCGATTCGCGCTAACGCCCAGGGGTTGGGGTTTGCTATCCCAATCGAAACCGCTCGCCGCATTGCCGACCAGCTGTTTGCGACTGGTCAAGTCGAGCATCCCTACTTAGGGATTCAAATGGTCGATCTAACGCCAGACCTGCAAGAAAAAATTAATCAAGATAACGAGCTAAACGTCCGGCTAACGGTGACCCAAGGCGTGTTGGTCGTTCAGGTGTTGGATGGCACGCCAGCCGCTCAGGCAGGTTTGAAGCCAGGAGATGTGATTACCAAAGTCAACAACATCGCTGTCACCGCATCGTCTGAGGTGCAAGATCAGGTGGAATCTAGCAAAATTGGTAATGTGCTGAAGGTCGAGATTAACCGAGAGGGGCAAATCAACGTAATTGAAGTGCGTCCGACATCCCTGCCCGTTGAACAATTAAATTAAAATTCAAACTTGAAACTAAATTGCAATTAAAACTTGAAACTAAATTGATGTAAATTAATGCGTTTGATCATCCATCCGTCTGCCGATGCAGTCGCCAATTGGGCTGCTCAGCATATTAGACAGCGAATTGATTGCACTGCCCCCACCTCCGACAGACCCTTCGTTCTGGGCTTGCCGACCGGCAGCACCCCACTGAAGCTCTACAGCCGTTTGATTGAGCTATATCAACAGGGAAAATTGAGCTTCAAACATGTGGTCACGTTCAACATGGATGAGTATGTGGGATTAGCCGATGGGCATCCCCAGAGCTATCACACCTACATGTTCAACAAGCTGTTCAGCCATATTGATATTCCCAAAGAACAGGTGTTTATACTGAACGGCAATGCTCCTGACATGGAGCGCGAATGCCAACAATATGAGGACACGATCAGAGCATTCGGCGGCGTTGATCTGTTTATCGGTGGGGTCGGCGAAGACGGGCATATTGCGTTCAATGAACCCGGTGCGTCGCTGGCCTCTCGGACTCACCTCAAGTCCCTCTGCCAGCGCACCAGAGCCGCCAATGCTCGGTTTTTTAATCATGATATTGACCAGGTGCCCAAATGGGCGCTAACGGTAGGATTAGCCACCGTGATGGACGCCGTTGAGGTCATGTTTTTGGTGCAGGGATCTCACAAAGGCGTGGCATTGCAGCACGCGATTGAAGGTGGAGTCAATCATCTGTGGCCGATCTCGACCTTGCAACTGCATCCTCGTAGTCTTGTGGTGTGCGATCAAGATGCCACGGTGGAGCTGAAGGTGAAAACAGTACGATACTTCACCGCGCTAGAACAAGATAGCCTGACTTTGCCCCCATCTTGACCCAACGGTAGCTTGACAAATCCATGTACGCACTGACGCACTGCACTCTCCACACGGGCTGGGAAGACCTGACGGATCATGCCCTGTTAATTGAGGGCGATCGCATTTCTGCTCTAATCCCCACGGCTCACCTCGACCCTGATCTGCCCACTTTGAACTTGGACGGCCACCACGCGGCACCCGGCTTGATTGACCTGCAACTCAACGGCTGCGGCGGCGTGATGTTTAACGACAGCATCACGCCTGCCACCCTCGATGCAATGCATCAGACCAACCTCAAGAGCGGCACCACGAGCTACCTGCCCACGCTAATCACCACATCTGATGCTGACATGATCACTGCGATGCAGGTGGTGAGTGAGCACCGTCAGCACAATCCCTACACCATCTTGGGGCTACATCTAGAAGGGCCATATCTCAACGAGAAACGCAAAGGCATCCATCCTGCCGTCTACATCCGCCCGCTCGATCGCACCATGCTAGACCAACTTGTGCAGGCAGGGCGAGAAACAGTCAAACTGTTGACCCTGGCTCCAGAAATGGTAGAACCAGCCGATATTCGGCGGCTAGTCGCGGCTGGGATCACGGTTGCCGCCGGACACAGCGATGCCACCTACGAACAAGCGATCGCTGGGTTCGACGCGGGCGTCAGCATGGCAACGCATTTGTTCAATGCCATGTCGCCCTGGTTGGGTCGCAGCCCCGGCTTAGTGGGAGCTGTGTTTGCCCGCAATGAGGTCTATGCAGGGATCATTGCCGATGGCCATCATGTTCACTTCAACTCAATTGAGCTAGCCCGCCAAATCAAGCGTGAACGGCTGGTGTTGGTGACCGACGCTACCCCTCCAGCAGGTACCCATGTAGACTCATTTTGGATTGGTGGGCAAGAAGTGTTTTACCGAGACGGCAAATGTGTCTCTGCCGATGGCACGCTGGGCGGCTCTGCCCTGACGCTGATCGAAGCGGTTGCCAACTGCGTCCAACGGCTAGAAATTCCCTTGGCTGAGGCGTTAAGAATGGCATCAAGTTATCCGGCTAGGGCGATCGCGGTGGATGACCATTTGGGCTATCTCAGTCCGGGCTATGTCGCCAACCTCACCGTCTTTGATCAGGCGCTACAGATAGTAGGAGTCATTGATCGAGGCCAATGGCAGAGTCAAACGCATCGGTCAGTAGATTAAGGGCGATCGCCCCAGTCTGATTGAAAGCGATCGCCCCAGTCTGATTACCGAGTTTGGAATGCTTCATCAAACCGTCGCGTAATTGGCTCGACTAAGAAGGTGAGGATAGACCGTTGACGGGTCACCACTTCGGCGCTGGCCGCCATTCCAGGCAATAATTTTACGTCTTGCCCATAGACGGGAACCACCGTCCGGCTAAGCTTAACGGTAGCAGGAAATACTAATCCTAGTTCTCGATCTAGGGTGGCGTTGGGGCTAACTTGCATCACTTCACCAGGGATGATGCCAAATTCTTGGTACGGAAAGGTGGCTAGCTTCACCTTGGCTCGCATCCCCGGCACGATGAACCCAATATCGCGGTTGACGATTTTTACATTTAGGACTAAGCCGTCGCCTTCTGGCAAAATCGACAGCAGCTCTTCTCCAGGTTGAACAGTGCCCTCAGCTAGAGTTGCCTGAACGTTATAGACTGTACCTGTAATCGGCGCGCGAATCACTTCTTGATCTTGCTGCTGGCTAGCCTGTGCCAATTGTCCTTCCAAGGTGGTCAGGTCTTGGCGGCGCTGGTTTAGCTGCCCCAAAATCTCGCTTTGTCGTTCAGAGCTGAGGCGATCGGTGGCCTGTTGTGCGCCCTGATAGGCGGCCTCTGCTTGGCGAATAATTTGCTGCTGTCCGAGGATGTCTTGCTGGAGTGAAGCAATTTGATCTTGGGCTTGGGTGAGCCGATCTTTGGCTTCTAAGTAGTCGAAGCGAGGGACGGCTCCATTGCCGGGTTCAACTAGGGTGCGAAGGCTGCGTTCACGCTCTTGGGCGGTGGCGCGGGTGGCGCGGGCATTCACCAAATTTTCTTGGAGACGAACCAAGCGGACACGGGCTTCCGCGATCGCTGATGCCTGTCGATTGGCTTCTGAACCAGCCGCTGCTTGCCGCTGATCAAACTCGCTGAGCCGAGCGGCCAATAATTCATCTTGCAGAGCCGTTCCAGCGTTGATTTTTCCGGTGCGTTCGGCTTCTAACCGGGCAATGTCTTGGCGGATCAGTTTGGCCGATTGCTCCAAGCGCTCCACGGTGGTTTTGGGCAAGCTAGCATCTTGCTGAATCAGCACATCTCCTTGCTCAACGCGATCGCCCTCTTTGACTAAAATTTTGCTGATGGTGCCACCCTGCAAGGCTTGTACGGGTCGCACCTGCTGGGCTGGCACCAGTTCTCCATTGGCTACAGCAACTTCATCGACCTGGCTAAAATAGGCCCAGGCGATCGCCCCAAATACCAGAGCTGAAAGCGTTCCTGCTAATATCCGGGTATAGAGGGGCGGCAGTTCTTGCACTGCCTTGCCCAATTCATAGGACAGATAATCTTCTGGATTGGCAAACTGCTGACGGGTTTGTCGCGCCTGAGCTGGAGCCGTGGGAAGGGATTGAGCCATGGAGATGATGAATCAGGATAGGGGCGGCGATCGCGCCTGGGCAGATTACGCTAGAGCAGAGGAGGTTAAGGCCAACCGCTCGACTCCATACTAGACCACTAGACTAATCAATCATGTGATATCGATCCCGGTGGAATGGACGGATGGAGCGGTAGGGCGATCGCGCCAACGTCATTCCTGAAATCGGTCTAATCTTGAAGGATAAAATCAGTGTCTGCAACAATCGGCGCATTCAAAAAACTGATAAACTTGGTGCCTGCATCGACGGCGCTAGATTTGTAGAACAAACTGCCCGAACTAACGCTAAATACGATGGCAGCAGTACTGCCTACCACTCCAGCATCGTTAGCAACTGAAGCAAATTTGCTTGGTGTCAATGACGAACCCGAGCCGCCTAAGAACGCGAAAGTCGTGCGATCTAACAAAATCTTGTCGGCTCCTGCGGCAAAATCGGTGATCGTATCCACACCTGGTGAGACAGTAGCAAAGGCTGCGCCTGTGTTGTAAACATATGTATCAATGCCTACGCCCCCAGTCAGAGTGTCGTTACCCATTCCCCCATCTAGGGTGTCGTTGCCCAAATCACCCAACAAAACATCATTGCCTACTTTCCCGAGCAAGATGTCATCTTCACCCCCGCCGTCTATCGTATCGTTGCCGTCTACGCCATCCAGGATGTTTTTGCCGCTGTTGCCCGTGATCACATTGTTTTTAGCGTTGCCTGTTCCCGTGAGATTAGCCGCCCCATCCAGCGTCAAATTTTCGATATTGAACCTCACTGCTGGAGTCAGCGTAAAGCCAATTGTAGAGACTACGGTATCGACTCCTCCCAGGGCGTCTTCTAGCTCCAGCACTAGATCCCCACTGTCATCTATGTAGTAGGTGTCGTTGCCTCGTCCGCCTGCCAGGATGTCAGCCCCTTGTTTCCCATCCAATCGGTTATCGCCAGCGTTGCCCTCAATTTCATTGGCCTCGGCATTGCCAGTAGCGTTAGCATTGAGCGCCCCAGTCAGGATTAGTTTCTCCAGGTTGGCACTTAGGGTAAAGTTACCTGCTGACCTAACCGTGTCAAAGCCGCTGCTTGAGCTTTCTACAATCTGGTCTTCAGGCCCGTCTACCACATAGGTGTCGTTTCCAGCCCCACCTATCAGCGTGTCTAGGCCAGTGATGCCGTCAAGCAGGTTGTTGCCGCTGTTGCCGCTGAGGGTATTGTCAAGGGCATTACCCGTACCGTCCAACGCTTCCAGCCCAGTTACCCCTGTGAGGGTGAGATTTTCTAAATTGGCACCTAGTACAAAACTTTCAGTCGCAATGACTAAGTCGATGCCTGCATTTAGGGTTTCAGACACAAGGGTAGATTCGCCGCTGCTGCTGACGATGTAAGTGTCGTTACCTAGGCCGCCCTGCATGGTGTCATCGCCTGTGCCGCCATCTAAGACATCATTGCCCCCACCCCCCATCAGCAGGTCATTGCCGCCTAGCCCTAGCAAGGTGTTGTGGCCAGCATTGCCCGTGATGGTGTTGGTGAGATCGTTACCCGTCCCATTTAGAGCTTCGGTACCTGATGCGCCAGTCAGCCTTAGATTGTCGAGGTGATCGCTGAGGCTGTAGGTGACAGTTGAAATTACGTCGTCAATCCCTTGATTGAGGATTTCCACCACACTGTCTGCAACGCTGTCTACC
>JAYUYI010000201.1:0-4979 GCA_043752545.1 Thermoleptolyngbya sp. | reverse complement strand
GAGGATTGGGCGATCGCCCCAGCGTGGCCAAAACCTTAGAAATTTTGATGCGGCCTCGGTGTCGATTGGTAATTTTTTCGGAAGGAGGATTCTCGTTTCAAAACGACACTGTGATGCCCTTTCGCACGGGCGGGGTGCAATGTGCCATGCAGGCCATGAATAAGTTGGTCAAGCAAGGAGAAGCCGTTCCCGATTTTTACGCCTTGCCCATTGCGCTCAAATATCAATATGTGGGAGATATGGCTCCTGTGATTGACAGCACCTTGGCACGACTAGAAAAAGCGCTATGGGTGTTTCCTGCCAGTGCTGACTTTTATGATCGCCTCCTGGTGGTAGCCGATCAGGTGCTGTTGGGGTTTGAGCGTGACTATGGGCTACCGATTCCAGAAACGGTGCAGCGACCGCGCAACGAACGCATTGTGCGAGTCAAAGACCACATTTTGCACTACTGCGAACAAAAGCTAGAAATCTCACCTAATCTGCAAGACCCGTTGCGAGAACGAGTTTACAAAATTCAGCGCGTGTTGGAATCACACTCAGTAGAGCTAGCGGCAGAGGCCCCTCGGACCTATGACTCCATTAGCCGCGCCGCCGCACAACTGCTAAACTTTAATGCTATTTATGACGGTTATGTAGCGGCCAGCCCCACATCAGAACGGTTTCTAGACACGCTAATTCGGCTGGAGCGTGCCGTATTCGGCATTGACCAACCGCCCCCAAAAGGCGATCGCAAAGTAATTATTCGAATTGGCGACCCGGTCAACCTCAAGGATTCATTTGAACTCTACCAGCAGCAGCGATCGGTTGTGGTAGACAGATTGACAGAAAATCTGCGGCAAAGGGTACAAGAAAATTTAGATCTGGTTAGTAGCACTGCCCGTTAAACTTTGTTAATCAAATGCTGATCCAGCTTGCTCGCCTGACCATGACAAACTCAGCAATCTTACTTACAATCTGGCTTAAGTAAGATTGCGTCAGTCATCTGGCTTACGCAATTTGGCTTTACAGTCTCCAGAACTGTTTTGCTGCCAAAACCAGCAGCAATCAGCCTTTGACCTCTTTGCCCCTATACTTTACGAACAATTAGGGGATGAAGCTACCTTGAAGTGGCACACTTAAACTTAAATTCACGTAAAGGTTCACTTTCTGGCGATAATAAGTGTCTGCAAAAGATTAGGTGGTTTTACATAAGTAAGGTTGCGTAGATGAGGGGTTGCGCCCGCTATCTCCATAGCCTTACGTCGATTCCACAGCCAACGGTATAAGTAGTAGTGAATTTGGTGTGAATTTCAATACCAGCTTTGTCAGATGCGGTAGCGCTGGCATGCAGCAGCTTGTTCCTAAACGTCGTCAACGGTAATCAGGGCTAAAAAAATATGGCAATTTCGACAACCGTTTCTCCTGCTGGTGGTAGGCTTCCGACTGGAGCCTCTGTAGTCGGGGGTCTTGTTTTAGATCTCATTGGCACCAATGGCCAACGAGTGGTAGCGCAATTGGGCGCTGGAGCAAATCTCTACCAAGGGGTAGCTGGTAATGCTGAGACCGAGATTGTAATTGGGACTCAGAGTGGACTGACCCCTACCGTGCTAGCGGCTCTAGGGGGAGGCATCAGCAAAGCAGCGATTCGCGTCACGCTGTTTGATGGTGATACTAGCGTTCCCGATGTGCTCCCGATCAACAACGTCAACCAAGATTTTAATGAAAATACGCTGCTGCTCAACGATCTGAATTTTGGCAGTTGGAGTCCGATCGAAACGGTCACCACTGACAGCATTGGTAATATCATTCCCACCACTAGCAGCAACATTGGATTTTTTAACGAAGAGCTAGACACTGGCTGGTTTCTGAATGAAGATCCAGCATTGCTAGCTAGTTTTTATAACTCCCTAGTCTCTACTGGCCAGGTCGTTTATAAACTACGCGATACTGACCCAGGCGACAACTTTCGGGACTTCCGCGAAGGTTTAGACAGCAGCGCCATTTCTGGCGGCCCGACTGGAGATATTATTCCCAACGACACAGGGGGTGATCCGACCCTGACGACGGTTCAGTTCGATTTTACCCCTGCGGTGAATCGAGATGTGATTGCTAACACGGGTGATACCACTCAATCTCCGATCGACAGCCAACAAAGAGATTTGGTGACTCAGCCTGTGGCCACAGCGGCAGCAGGAGCACAGGGGAAAGGGCTGCCTGCCAACGGGTTCTTTCCAGCCAATTCGCTTCACCCCGACATTCAACTGCCCTATCGAGATACCGATAATGGCAACAACGCCTGGGTCGCTCCGGCGAATGGGCAAGGTGTAACCGTGGATGTGCCTGATGACAAATATTCAGAGCTTCACGTAGCGGCAGTAGCGACTGATGGACCTGCGATCATGCAGGCAACGTTGACCTACACAGATGGCACGCAGTCTAGCGCAACGGCAAATGTGCCTGATTGGCTTGACGAAATTACTCAATCACCGTCTGCCTACTATCTAATTGACACGCTAGACCAGGCGCAGCCCAACGGGACGTTTCAACAGGCCAACGACCCAGCACTGTTTGGTTTCCGCTTTACACCCGACCCAACGCGAACGCTGCAAAGTGTAACGCTCACTAAAACAGGTGGAGCAGGCACCCTAAATGTCTTTGGGGCGACGGGCATTAAGCCACCGGTAACCGATGGTGGCGGCGGCGGCACGGATGAAATTATTGCTGGCGGCGGCGGGACAGGCACTGCTGCTATCACCAAGGAATGTGATAACGGCACACCTTTGCCGCCTTTCCCTGCCAAGTTTTTCAATCGTCAGGAAGTGTTTAGGCTCGATAATACGGCGAACACTCTGGGGCTTGATCTGCCGAGGGCACCAAAGGGGCAGCCCCGCACTTGGCAGATCGTTGAAAGCAACAGTCCTAAGTTTGTAAAACGGTTTAATCGCCAGTCGCACAATTCGCGGGCAGGGTACCGGATCTTTGGCCGTAAGGGCAATGATGTGCTGGAGGTGAAGCGGCGGCAAAATGTGCTCAACGGCAATGGCGGCAGTGACATCTTGACGGGCGGTGTTCGGCGTGATGTGTTAGCGGGTGGCCCTGGTAGTGATGTGCTTAACGGCAGCGTTGGTCGAGACATTATTGTCGGTAGTGCGGGCAGCGATACGCTTACGGGTGGAGCGGGTCGAGATATGTTTGTTTACGATACGGTGACTCAAGGTACAGACCTGATTAAGGATTTTACCCCGACGCTAGATGTGCTAGACCTGCGCAAGATCTTCAAGCAGGATACTTTTACGGTCGGTGGACAGTCGTTTTATCAACGGCTGAATCGGTTTGTGCGGCTGGTAGAAACGGGGGGCAATACTCAGGTGCAAATTGACGCCAATGGTAAGGGAGCTGGACAAACCTTTAATACCCTGGCGGTATTGGAAGGTGTTTCAATCAGCCAGCTGACGTCTTGTAGTTTTGTGGTGTAACTCGATGTGCAACTTGATTCTGCAAAGGCTTGGTCTTCCGTGGAGCAGTCATCTTGCCTGCTCAATCTGGACGGGCAAGATGCCCATCCCACAATGCTTTCAAGCAAGTTGCACAGCGCGTGGTGTAGGGCTTGGATAGGGCCGTATGGAGCGGGGTGGAGCGATCGCCTCCACTCCGCCAGTTTTTCAAACCTAGAGCAGAATCAACCTAGAGCAAGGATAGAAGACACTCTGCACCACAGGATGTCTTTTTTTATTTGTGCTGCCGGCTTTGAGCGCATTAGAGCGGCGATCGCCCACCTACTCTGGGCAAGGCTGCGATTACTTGTATTTTCAAGCTTGAGCGTATATAGTGTAAACCCTAGAAGCAAACCGCTGTTGAAGCACTAGTCCTATGGTTCAAAACATTGAGCGCTCCCGCCAGACCAGCCCGTTTCCCGAATCTGCCCCAGCCGCTAACCCAGTGTTTTATCGTACCTACAGCCGCCGTGGCGAGAAGGGAGAAGGGTTACGGGAAACCTGGGATGAAGTGTGCGATCGCACTTTGCGTGGCATGGTGGAATTGGGTGAGCTGAGCGTGACAGAAGCCGACCTGTTGAGCCGCATGCAGCGTCAGGTCAAAAGCTTGCCGTCGGGTCGCTGGCTTTGGGTGGGCGGCACAGACTGGGCGGCTAAGCCCGAAAACTACTCCGGAGCCTACAACTGCACCAGCACGAATGTAGTAGACTGGCGTGCCTTTGGGTTAATGATGGACTTGGCCATGATGGGGTGTGGGACAGGGGCAGTCCTAGAACCCAAGTACATCAACCAACTGCACCCGATTCGGAATCACCTTAACGTGACCATGCAGGGCGAGATTGGCACCGTTCCTGCTGAAGGGCGCAGCGCCAAAACTGAGGTAACTGTGGAGGGCGATCGCGCCTCCATTGTCGTAGGAGACAGCCGTCAGGGCTGGGTGGCATCGTACCAGTCTCTGTTGGAGCTTTCGACCGACGAGCGGTTTAACGGCACGGTTAACGTCACCATCGACCTCAGCCATGTGCGTCCGGCAGGCGAGCGGCTGAAGGGATTTGGCGGCGTGGCCAACCCAATTCGGCTACCGTCGCTGTATGGCCGCTGCGCCACAATTTTGAACAAGGCGATCGGGCGACAGTTGACCTCGATTGAGTGCTGTTTGTTAATCGACGAAGCCGCTGCCTGTGTTGTAGCTGGAAACATTAGGCGCTGCTTGCCAGAAGATGCGCTAGTCCATACGTCTAAAGGACTCGTGCCGATTCAACAGATTCAGGTAGGTGATTTAGTTCAGACACCGCTGGGTTTCCGTAAAGTTTTGCAAACCTTTAACCAGGGCTATCAAGATGTCTACGAGCTAGACACAAACGCCACACCGTTTCGAGCCACGCTCAACCATCGCCAAGCCGTGTGGGCCGATGCCAGAGGTGGGATTGCTTGGAAGTACATGGCAGCACTGGAGGGAGGCGATCGCCTTTTGCACAACACTCAAGTGCTCCCTGGTACCATCAC
>JAYUYI010000200.1:0-1889 GCA_043752545.1 Thermoleptolyngbya sp. | reverse complement strand
TTCCCTTTCACAACTCATTGCAAAAATAGTTGAGGATGACCATCCATAGATTTAGAATGATGCACCCAAAAGACTTACCTTTTGAACCTATGACAATTGAGCAAATAACATAAAATAGAAAATTTGCGCAACGGCCAATAGGATGAAGCTAAGCTGTTTCTCTACACAAGCTGATCTCAGAAGTCGTTTGTTCTAGACTCTTTAGCCTATCTTAGAGCGCTGATGAAATCTGACGCCTTTAACTAAATTTCTATGACATTATTAAAGCCGATCGATTTTGAGTCAATCGTAAAGGGTTTTTGATCGGTTGATTTTTGTGCACGGTATGGCCGAGCAGCTAACCCTCCTGATACGTTTCGAACAATCTATAACAATCTATATAGAGAAGTTGAAAAAAGTGTCAGGCTGTTAAAGCCGCAATCGCAACCGTAAAGCCTGTTGAAACTTGGCTGAGACTATTTTAATCACAGCAGCGGTTAGAAGTCAGTTGAGAGGCTAAAATCCTACTGCAAAAAATAAAGGTGTCTAGCTGATCCGATTTTGCTCCCAAGAGATTTGCGTCAAGATTGAGCTGGGTGGTTTGCAGCCCTAGATCTCGCAGCCACCCGCTACATAATAACGGGATCTGTGACCTGAGCGATTGACATGAAATTAACGACCCGTGGGCATTACAGCGTTAAGGCACTACTCGATTTGAGCCTCCAGCCCAGCTATGGACCGGCCTCGGTGCGGGCGATCGCCACCCGACAAAACTTGCCCGCCCCGTATCTCGAAAAACTGCTAATTGAGCTGCGGCAGGCAGATCTAGTCACGTCTTCACGCGGGGTACAGGGAGGCTATCAACTAGCGCGATCGCCTGCCCAAATCTCGCTAGCGCAAATCCTGGAGGCCGTTGGCGAAACGATTGAGCCGCTACCCCACCACCTTCCCGATGCAGATCAATCTGAAGATTGGGTCACTTTTACACTCTGGCAGCGTCTGCACCAAAAGCTCAAAGCCGCTCTCCAAGAGATTTCTTTAGAAGATCTTTACTACGATGCTAAGAGCTGGCAAGCGGCTCAAGGTGAAACCAGCAGCTTCATTGTTTAAATTGAGCCTAAGTCTAAAATGAGAAGTCTGAGATAAGCAAGGGGTGGCTGAAAATAATAAGACTTGACAGTTTCCATCTATTTTAGCGATGATAGATAGCTGTTGTTCTTTTGCTCGGATCAGGTTCGCGCCCATGGGCAAATGCTAGAGGCGAAGTTCAGCTCAGCGCTTTAGCTACCTGTACGGCATATTTCAGAGAAGTAGTTATGACTTACGCAATTATTGAAACGGGTGGAAAGCAACTACGAGTAGAAGTCGGTCGCTTTTACGATGTAGATCGCCTTCCCCTAGAAGAAGACGAAACATTTACCCTTGACCAAGTCTTGTTCGTTGATAACGATGGTGAGGCATCAATTGGCCAACCCCTAGTAGAGGGTGCAACGGTTGAGGCTACTGTCCTACGCCATTTCCGGGGCCGTAAGATCATTGTTTATAAGATGCAGCCTAAGAAGAAAACCCGTAAAAAGCAGGGGCATCGTCAAGAGCTAACCCGGGTTATGGTCAACGCGATTAGTCTCGGTGGTTCTGCGCTAGTATCAGACCAAACATCAGCAGAGGCTGCGTCCGTCAGTGTCGCGGCGGCTGAGACTGAGGACCAAAGCGGCTCAGAACCCGTCAGTGTGTAATAGAATCTTGTAGGAAAAAGCGAAGGCAACCATGGCACATAAAAAGGGAACAGGTAGTACTCGCAACGGGCGCGACTCTAACGCTAAACGCCTAGGCGTCAAGCGCTATGGTGGAGAAGTTGTGAGAGCAGGCAACATCATTATTCGCCAACGGGGTACTAAAGTGCATCCTGG
>JAYUYI010000199.1:0-1889 GCA_043752545.1 Thermoleptolyngbya sp. | reverse complement strand
TGGTTGAAACCTGTTGAGTTCGGATGATTTGGGGTAACTACGGAGGTTCAGAAGCCAGACCTACGAATCACTCAAACGAGGTGCTATAGCCGCGCCATACGCCTACCAAAACCCCTTGAATTTGCACCTCTGCGGCGATCGCTTCAATTGGGTCGTATTTTGAGTTAGCTGGCTTGAGCGTAACTTTGCTGCCTCGACGATGAAAATATTTCAGCGTATTGCCTGCGCCTTCAACTCGAGCCGCTACGATTGTGCCATTTTTGACCCGGTCTTGCTCTTGAACCGGACGCATGATGACAATGTCACCTTCTGCGATCATGGCTTCAATCATGCTGTCGCCCGTGACCCGCAGGGCATAATCTTGGGGCCTTAACTCCATACCGGAAATGTCAAGAAACTCGGCATCGTCGGTCACTGGCTCTAATGCGCCCCCGGCAAATACTTCACCTCGAATGGGAACCCCTTGGGCTAGGTTATGCAGCAAGCGCAGAGTTCTAGCCTTTCCCTTAGTCCAATCAATATATCCCTTCTCTTGAAGATGATTTAAGCGACTTTGAATGGGCGCTGGAGACCTCAAACCCATTGCTTTCATCATCTGCCGAATGGAAGGGGAATGCTGATTCTCTCGAATGTAGTCTCCCAGCCAATTGTAGAGCTGTTGCTGAACTTCCGTTAAAGATTCCATAGGATACGTACAAAATTACCATGCCATATAAGAACATTTGTACCACCAAATCCGCTCTATGTCTAGCCTTTGGACTTAAAAGTTTTTGATTGCTGCGACTGGTTCGCGATTTCTCTTTGGCTCAATGCTAAAACGCGCTTGATTTGGATGGCGCATCTTTACTTTGCAAGCAGAGCATTGTAATAGCATACCGCATTTTTTGCTTCAGAGCACCTGTACTTGTCAAATATTGCAAATTTTTATTGCTTCAAGTTTGGGTGCCTGCCTTGAAGATTTCCTGCATCACTAGGGGACAGAAACGCGACATCCTTTTCAAATATTTACTTAAACCACCCAAAAGATGAACTGCTCCTGAGGAAGCGATAGTAGAAAATTTTTTAGACCCTAAGCTACGTTCTATCTCCTGGAACCATCTTCATCAAAAAAATATTTAGTCAATAAAATTACGTAAATACCCTTAGGCAACGTTACCGATAAGTCAGTAGGGATTTTACTATGAGGTAACCAAATATGCAGCGGTTTTAGATTGAACTGCACGATCCGTAGAAATGCACAGCAGTCAGATGTAACAGCCCCATTTATTGGTTTTGGTAACTATGCTCAAATCACATGTTGTCTCCCCCTGTGCGTTGCCCCAGATGGACATGACTGTATCAAAGTACACCAGGCACGACCCTATTCATCCCTCTGTTTCGAGTATTAGTAAGCGGTTGATCGATGTTGTCGGGGCTTTCGTAGGATTGGCTCTAGTATCAGTAGTTTTAGTGCCGATTGCGATCGCGATCTGGCTGGATAGTCCAGGCTCCATTTTTTATGGTCAGCTCCGGTGCGGGCTGAATGGGCGAGCGTTTCGCATGTGGAAATTTCGCTCTATGGTGGTGGACGCGGATCGCCTGAAGCACTTAGTTGAGAATGAAGCAAAAGGAGCCATCTTCAAGAATCGGAATGACCCTCGCGTTACCCGAGTTGGGCGGTTTCTGCGAAAAACTAGCTTAGACGAATTGCCACAGTTTTGGAACGTATTGCGCGGTGAAATGAGCTTGGTTGGGACTCGGCCACCAACTATAGATGAAGTTAAAACCTATAGCCAACAACACTTTAAGCGCCTGTTGGTGAAACCAGGGATCACAGGGGAATGGCAGGTCAACGGGCGATCGCACATAGACAACTTTGAGGAGATCGTGAAGCTAGACTTGGCTTATCA
>JAYUYI010000198.1:0-4983 GCA_043752545.1 Thermoleptolyngbya sp. | reverse complement strand
GAAATGCGTACTTCCGCCCCATCCAAAAAACTGGCTGAATTCTGCACCAAGCCGTTTATTGGGAATGGAACTACGGGCATAGAACGAGAGGGTCAAAGTCATCCCTGCCAGCATCCGAACATCCTCAATCCCTTGAGTTAGAGCGGAATAAGACCCTGCTCCCAACGCAGACCCAACGCTTGTATTGGTAATCCGGCAGTAGTAGCGGGGATTGCCGGGAACCTCAGTTTGACCCAGAGGGAATGGAATTTGGGAGACTGAGCCGCTCGCATTTATACCGCCGACCGCCTCGTGCCCCCACGACCACCGATCTAGCGTAACCGTTGAACTATCACCTACCAGAAAATTCAAAGTGCTGCCCTGTTGGGCGATCGTAAAGCCGCCGTTAATGACTACCTGATTTGGTCTAGAGATAGGCGGGATGACCAAAGTTTGTCCCATCAGCTCCACCTCCGAATCGTCATCATCACATTGGGCATATTGCTGGCAAAGTAGATCAAAGACTCTGCTCCCAGAACAATGTTACCTTCCTCAAGCTCAATCCCCGCCGCTAAAACGTCATAGTCGCTGGTGCCAGGGCCGACCCCGGTTGAGGGAGCCACTTTGCCTGTTGCCCAGGCGTACCGAACGTCAGCCACCGAGTCTGTACTGTCGCCCCGGCACTTGACCGCAAACCGCCTAGTTCCGATCGGGAGGGTATAGGTGTACTGCTGGTTAGCCACCGCCAGCAGCAGATTATTAATCACGCTGGACTGGGGAGGGTAGGCAAGCAGACTTTTAATCTGACTGAGCAGGGCGGAGATGTGGGTATTGAGGGCCTGATTTAACATTCCGTCCAGAAGGTCAATCTTGTTCCCTAGCAGATCGAATCGCGTTCCCAAACCGTTCAAGTTGCTCTTAATGTCCTGAGCGCTGCCCTGAATTGAAATAACGTTGCTCTTAATGTCCGGCAAGTTAGCTAACTTGCCGATTTGATTAGAGATTTCTAGCCCGTCTAATCCCTGAAGGCTTGCTATCACTGAGGCTAAATCGCCTCTGGCTGCATTGACGCGATCGGGGATGACTGCCAGGGCGCTTAGTTGACTCTCAATAGTACGGAGTATTTGACGTTGTTCAGGGACAAGTGCGACGGGATAGCCTTCGTCAATCAACAGAGGCACCATCGCTTCAACCCAAGCACTGAGATCTTCTTGCAAGATCTCCAGTCTTCCTGTATTTGGATTAACCCGTGTTTGCGCTGCCATATTCCCTACACCCTAAATAGGTCGAAAGCGTTTCCGGCATTGCTGTCTAGCGGAATACTTTCATTGCCACCGCCATTGCGAGTTGCAATGACTAAGCGCTCCTGCCCGTTCTTTTGCACCGTGAACGCTAGGATCGTCTGAAATTTTGCCCGACCGTTGATCAACGGACTCCGCATCCCAACCGCTTGACCATTCGATTTCAGCGCCGCATTTAGCGACTTACCTGACCCTAATCCGGTGTTAGTGACGAGTTGCAGAGCAACACCAGGAGACGGCAATGCAAGTCCGGCCCCTGGTAATGGTGTAATTTCGCGCAAGCTCACTGGTCCCGGATAAACCTCTCCAAACAATTGCAGGGGGGCATCCAGTTCGTAGGCATTCATGCCAGAGTTGACCCTTGGTAGGTGCATGGCGATCGGGGAATAACGAGTTCGGGCATCCCCTTGAAACACGCTATTTCCACCACCCTGCACGTTGAGAAAGCAATAGGCTTTGGAGCTGACGATCGCCCCATTTAAGAAATCCGGCTCTATCGTCGATAGCCCCTGATAGTTGGCGTAGCTGAATTGGAATTGCCACGCTTCTGTAGCAAGCGGGGCATGATAAAGCAGCGCTTTGTAGGTCGCGTTTGGAGTCAGCCCGGACTTAACCGGGGCATCGATTCGACCCACAATACCTTCAATCAGCGCAAAACAGCCTCGGCTTGTGCCCGGAACAACAGCAACTCCATTAGAATCAGCCGAAATCGAAATTTTGTGAAGAATATAGTGGAGCGCCGCCCGTTCGCGACCCATGACAACAATATAATCTTGGCCGGCCGCGGGGTCTGCGTAAGCCTCCAGGTCGTTAAGTTCGCCGTAGCGGATGTTTGCAGCATCAAGGGGAGTGCCGCCAACCCAAACATTTTCGACGGCTCGGAACGGAATCTCAAACCCGCTGCCTGCCGCATAGCGAATTTCGGGCATCACGTAGCACTGTTGCCCCGTTCGCAGGCTAGCGTTCGCGCTGCCGATCCAGGTAAGCGCATTGCCCGTGTTGATGAATCGGCCCAACGCCGATTGCTCTGTCCCGTCCGCTTTGAAAATCTTGTGGTCGGTTGGCTTTTCTGAAAAGTAAGTTCCGGCAGGAGAGTTGGCTTGCAGTGTCGCGGTGACGACTGGGTTGCCGCTGCCATCGTTTTGCACCGTGAGAATTTGTACGGCAAAACTTTGAGCAAATGCCTGATTCGTAAACGAGATGCGATCGCCGTTTGCCAAGCACACCGAATCGTTTGGAGAGGCGGCAGATTCCCCAGCTCGTCCTTCGTTGCCTGCAACTAATCCTGCCGTGAGATTCTGAACCGTGCGCCCATACCCCGATCCCTTGCCTGCGGTGCCCGAAAATATTTCATAGAGGCGACTGCGAATGCGCGTTTCTTGATCGGGCTGACGGGGAGTGGCGATCGGAATCAGATTGTAGGTGGACGAGAGTGGCTCTTCCCCTCGAAACCCCCAGGTATAGCCGCGATCGGTGTATTTTTGAATGCGCGGAATCTGAGCAATCTCAACCACATCAATAAAGTCAGACAGAATTGGATAGGTCGCAATCGTCAGCAAGGGGTCTTTGGCAAAGACCCGCAAGCCAGATACCAGAAAGCCGCTATCGGTTGTGTCCAATATAGATAGGTAGCGATCTCCACTCAGTCGCGCGGTCTGTCCCGTTCCGATCGGTTCTTGCGGCAAGCTTTGATTAAATGTTTCTGCGGTCAGGGCATTGGGGCTGAGCACCAGACACCAAAAGGCGCGATCGCGTTTAGCATTCTCTTTTTCAACCGGGGTGAGCACTGGGTTGAGAGGGTCAGTTTTATCTAAGTATTTGAAGCTGATTTTACTCAGCAGCGGATCTTGCTCACCCCCAACTACCGCCCCAAACACAACGAGATAAAGCCGATCTGCTTTCTTGACCACGACATCAAGGCTTTCCAGTGCAGGCAGGGTGATAGCAGTGGCGATCTCTAAGTCCGCAGGATGGACGCTACTGTGATAGGTGCCTGAAAGATTGAGGCGGCGATCGCTGCCAAACGACAGGCTGACAGGGCTTAACCACTCTGGCTTTTTGACTTGATGCACCATCCATGCCGTCATCCATGCCTGAAGGGAGTCTTCTTCAGCAAGTCTGACTCGTGGATCTTTGGGTCGTGTCGGTGGGACGCTATGCACACCGAAATCATTAGGATTTCGCTGAAGCGGACTAGAACTAGGCATGGATGGTTCCCGATTTAAAAACAGCAAAGCGCCCCCCTGTGACAGGAAGACGCTCTTTGCAAAGGCACGTCACTATGCTGATGACTGATGCCTTACATTCTATTGGGTTTTGCAAAGAAATCTCACCAAAGTCGAGTAGTAGTTAACCAATCAATCTGTGGGGATGGGTGGCAGCAAAGCCTTCTCCTGTCGTTTTGCGACGTTGGATATCAACCTCCTCCCAGGTAGAGACAGATAAGCCCAATTCGTTGACGACGTTGCCTAGAATCAAGTCACTGAGCAGGGATGGCAGGAAGTTGACGGGGGTTTTCGCATAGCGGAACTGACTGTAATATTGACTATATCTCTGGTGGCTGTATTTGAGATTGCTGCGATATTCATCAGATCTCAGCAGTCCTGATCTGAGAATCTTGATCACGGCGGTTCGCTTGATTGCAAAGCAGCCGTTCCGCGCAAAGTTAAAGCCGTAGCGATGACTGAGGGTGCCGCTAACGTCAGCTTCAGGGAGCGATCTGAATCGCCTCCAGAATCTTGTATCGCCCTCCGTTCTGATGATATAAGGGCTATCACTTTCGCTGATAGCATTCCTAAATAACCGCTCCAACCACAAGCCGCCGAACTCTGGCAGTTTTAATCGTTTCGGCGTTTCGATTAGTTTAACCGCGTGAAAAACGCAGGCATCAATGAAGCTTGAATTCGCAATCAAGCCATCAGAGACGCAAATTAAGTTCGAGGTGGGATAGAGTTTTCTGAGTTCGCTCATCAACCTCAAGACCAATATCTGGTCGTCGTAGACGGGGAAAAAGAAATCAGGCGCAACGATGGGGTTGAGTGGAAGCATATTCAGTTGTCGTTCTCTGGAGGAGTGCTTTGCCAACTCACAGTGAGTTGGCAAAGCGAAACATTAAAGCGCTGTCGTGCCATCTCCACATTTCGGCTGGTCGGATGTTCCATCAGCCGGAGCCGTTGGGTTAGCCGCAGCCGTCGATCCTGGAGCGCTCGCCTCACACAAAACAGCCGTTGTGGTGGCATCGCTGGCAGAAGTGACCACTGAAATTGCCACCATGCCTGCGTAAGACTTCAAGGACTCTTTTTTGGAGGTGCCGTAGTTAATCACCTCTTTTGCATTTGGATCTACCGCAGAAAACAAATAATCGTAATTTTCGGTTGATTCGGGAACGGGGTTTGCCAGAGCAACCATATCAGACGCGAACCGATTTTTCTCCAAATGGTAAGCTTGTTGAACTCGGTTGAGGGTGCCCGTATATTGCTTGGCTTCAGACTGCTTGGCTTTGTTGGCTTGATTCAGAAATGAAGGCAGCGCGATCGCAGACAGAATGCCGATGATGATGATCACGACCAATAGCTCGATCAGCGTGAAGCCCTGGTCTTTCTTTTTGGTGGAGAGGTGTTGCAGAAACTTTGCTTTGAGTTCAGATTTCAAGGTTGGCTCCTGTAGGATTTCCGATTGCGTTAGCCGAGGTTTCAGCTAACGC